>DNNV01000087.1:6972-7529 GCA_003497505.1 Clostridiales bacterium
AATTTCATCAGCTATTTATATTAGTTATGCTCATAAGCCGTGTCACAATACACACAACGGTAAACTTTATTTTCTTTGTCAGTAAGTCTGAATTTATTTATAATTTCCTGTTCTATGGATGTAATACACCTTGGGTTCTTACATTTTGCTATATTATCTATTTCTTCAGGAAGCTCGAGATTTATTTTTTTTATTATTTCACCATTATCAATCACATTTATTGTAATTGTAGGATCTATAAAACCCAAAACCTTTAAATCCATATTGATATTGTCTTCTACTTTTATTATGTCCTTTTTACCCATCTTACTGCTTTTTGCATTCTTGATTATTGCAACACTGCAATCCATCTTATCAAGGTTAAGGTGCTTGTATATTTCCATTGCCTTTCCGGCTTCTATGTGATCGATAACTAATCCTTTTTCAACACTGTCTATTTTCAGCATTATTTCTCCACCCCCAGTAATTTCATTATAAGCGCCATTCTTACAAACATTCCGTACTTGGCCTGTTTAAAGTAGCAGGCTCTCGGGTCACTGTCAACTTCCACCGATATT
>DNNV01000087.1:7628-10839 GCA_003497505.1 Clostridiales bacterium
CTTCCACCGATATTTCGTTTACTCTCGGAAGAGGATGAAGGATGATCATATCACTTTTTGCCTTTTCAAGCTTTTCATTATTTACTATATAGCTATCTTTCAGTCTTATATAATCAGCTTCGTTAAAAAATCTTTCTTTTTGTACTCTTGTCATATAGAGTACATCCAGTTCTTCCATTACATTTTCAAGTCTTTCAACTTCTTTGAATTCTATCCCGTTTCTCACTAATATTTCTTCTCTTATATATTCCGGTATTCTCAGCTCTTCAGGAGATATAAGAACAAATTTGATGTTTTCATATCTTGATAATGCCTTAATAAGAGAATGAACCGTTCTTCCGAACTTTAAATCGCCGCATATTCCTATGGTGAAATTATTTAACTTTCCTTTCAGAGACCTTATTGTAAGTAAATCTGTAAGTGTCTGTGTTGGATGCTGGTGGCCGCCGTCTCCTGCATTAATAACAGGCATGTCTGTATTCATGGCCGCAACCTTAGGCGCTCCTTCCTTAGGATGCCTCATAGCAGCTATGTCTGCATAGCATGCAACTGTTTTTATTGTATCCGCCACACTTTCTCCCTTTGCTGCTGAGCTGGATTCTCCCGAAGAAAATCCCATTACACTTCCTCCAAGCCTCAGCATCGCCGCTTCAAAGCTCAGTCTCGTTCTTGTACTTGGCTCATAAAACAATGTTCCAAGCACCTTTCCCTTACATACATCCGCAAACTCCGAAGGGTCTGCAATGATTTGATCTGCTAAATTCAATATCTCGTCCAATTCTTCAAGTGTTAAATCCATTGGTTCAATTAAACTTCTGCCTTTTAACATTTTTCCTCCTTTTTAGCCTCTCAGGACTAATTTAAAGTATCACCTCGTACACTTATATATACGAAAGTCTTCCACGCACAGCGAGGAAGACCATAATAAGGCTTATTGATGTATGTCCTTCCCAGCCTCTCTGTGCCAGATTAAAGGTTATTTACTTTTTAAATATATTATAACATTACGACTTCTATGTCAATATGTTTTTGATTAAATATTTTCATTATCGCCAGAATTTTGTTCCGGATCTGCATGAGTTACTATTTTAGTTATTCTTCTTTCAACCTCTTTCCTCGGAAGCCACAACTGTCGCTGGCAGGTTGTGCACTTTATTCTGAAATCTGCTCCTACCCTCAATATCTCCCAATCGTAGCCTCCACATGGATGCTTCTTTTTTAACTTTACAACATCTCCGACATTCAACTGCATTGGCATATTTAACACTCCTTATATCATAACCGCATTGTCCGATTCGGCTATAGTTTCTACTATATCATACATATTTGTTACGCTGCCTACCTCTAATTTGTCCTTGATTTCAAAGAAATCCAGACATGTTCCACATGAAACAATTTTTACTCCGGCACTTTCAAGCTTCTTTAAATCATCTATGGACTCTGACCCTGATGCAGTAAGCTTCACTCCTGAATTCAGAAATATAAGGAAATTGGGGTATGGTTTTGTCTCAGACAATGTATAAAGGAATCCCTTCATAAGTATTTTCCCTAAGTCATCTGAGCCTTTTCCTAATTTATCAGAACCTATAACAAAACCTTTTTTAGGCTGCTTCAATTTATTGATGCTGTCTGCAACAGCCTCTTCGGTTGCAATATCACAATCTGTAATTTCATCATTCACAAGAGAAATATATATTCCATCCTCTTTATCTTCCACATTTACACTGTATCCAAGCTTATTTCCGAACTTAGATACATTTTCTCTGGCAGTTTCATTATCAACTATCACCATCAATTCCTTTTCACCTGTATCAGCTGCTTGTTTAGTCATCATTACCGGTTGAGGGCAAATTTTTCCTCTTGCGTCAATTGTTTTCATATTATCTCCTTAGTTGTTGTAAAATCCTTTGTATGAAAGGTAATTTAGTATAATATTATTTTCATAAAATATTTTGCTTGACTCTGATTCAAGCACACCTTGAACGAGCTTGTTATCCTGTAAAAATCCTATGACAGGAGAACTAAGGGCAAATATTATGTATAAAACTATAGCACCCTTTAATATGCCTGTTCCTGCGCCAAATATTCTGTTTGTGAAATTCAGCAGCGGAAGCTTGAATATGGCATTAATAAAGCTTGATAACAGAACAAGAAGTGCGTATATGACAAGGAAAGTAATTACAAAGCTTATAGACCTGATAAGTATGATGCTTATATTGTCTATAAATACAGACAAAGTATCCCCTCCGACCACATCCTTTGTATTAATAACATTGCTCAACACTTTTTTAAGCTCCGTCGGAATATTTATGGATTCATGAAACGTCTCCAGAAGCCTGCCTGAGATATTCTTTTCAAAAAAATCGTGAATTTTAACAAACATCTTAGTATTATTTAATATGATATTTTCTGCCACATAATATAATTCCCTGCTGAGAAAAAATGCAACTATAACTCCCGCCGTGTCAAAAAGTGTCTTTATAAATCCCCTTCTGTATCCTTGAAAACAAGAATAACCTACGAAAACAATGACTAAAATATCAATATAGTTCATACGAAACCTCCCTTTATCTATGGCTTTTTAACTTATTTTATTTGTCCCTTTATAAGCTTGTCTTTAAATAAAATGAAGATGTCATTTCCTGAAGATATGAAATCAACAATTTTATTCTCGTTATTTTCATATACTTTATCAGTCTTTGTACCATGAATCAGATATATTCTATTTTCATTATATACAAAAACCTTGTTGCCGTAAACCTTTAATTTCCGTGCACTTCCCGGAATCTCCATCAATTCCTTCACCTTTCCCTCAAAGCTGTAGGAAATTAATTCGCATCCGTCACTCTTTTTATAAAGAACATATATTTTTTGATTTTCCTTATTTATTTCATAATCCAATATTTCGTTATAAATGCCGTTCTTCCACATGAGTTTGCCATTCAGATTATAGTAATAAATGTTTTTTGTTCCGATTACAACAACATTATTATTTACTATTTTGGCTCTAATCAGTATTTCGTTGCTTATTTCAGTTTTCCACAACTCAACATCATCTATAAGATTGAAATAAACAGAGTTAACAGTCTTCCCACCTTCAAGCCTCAAGGTTATAATAGAATACCCTTCTGATTTGTCACTTATAGATACTCCTGTTATAATATCCGAAAAAACCTTGTTATCAACAGCTATCTCATTATTTTCATTTATA
>DNNV01000377.1 GCA_003497505.1 Clostridiales bacterium
TTGGTTTTCCAACGCAGTGAATAAAATTTTTAACGAAGGCAAAAGTATTATAACAAATATGAATTTTATATTTGTGAAAATATAAATTTTGCATAGTTGAGAGGAGCAATGTTTGTTTATTCCAAAAAGAATTATATTTGAAAAGGATTCGTTAGAATATGACGCGGCAAAGGAGATTCTTGCCAGATTCGGAAGCAATGATAATATTGAAATAGTAAATCTGGACTCCAATAAAATGAAAAAGCATATCCCGGGAAGTGATTTGCCTGAACAATACAGGGAGGGCAAGAAAACATTGGTTGTGGGAGTGAAAAGAGGGCTGAAATTTCAGACGTGCAAGCCGTCTGCCCATTATCAGCTTCCTCTTATATCGGGCTGCATGGGACAATGCGAATACTGTTATTTAAATACAATGCTCGGAGATAAGCCATTTGTAAAGGTATATGTAAATACTGAGGATATTTTTATGCAGACAGAGAAGTATATAAACGAAAGGTTGCCTGAAAAGACTGTGTTCGAGGGCTCGGCTACGTCAGACCCAGTGCCTGTGGAGCCGTACACCCATTCACTGAAAAAAGCAATAACATTCTTCGGAAAAAGTGAAAAAGGCAAATTCAGATTTGTAACCAAGTACAATGATGTGGATTCTCTACTTGAATTAGAGCATAACGGCCATACAGAAATAAGATTTAGCATCAACACGCCCTATGTAATTGACAAATATGAGCACCACACGGCTTCTGCGGACAAAAGGACGGAGGCAAGCATAAAGGTTTCAGAGGCAGGGTACCCCACAGGCTACCTGATTGCTCCTGTTTTTATTTATGATAACTGGAAGGAAGACTACCATGTCTTGCTGCAGGATTTATCGGCTAAACTTAAGAATGGTCCGAGTGCTTCTATAAGCTTTGAAATCATATCCCATCGTTATACCACAACAGCAAAAAACAGGATACTTAAGGTATTTCCTGAAAGCACGCTGCCAATGAACGATGAAGACAGGAAATACAAATACGGTCAGTTTGGATATGGAAAATACGTATATCACAGGGGAGAACTGGATGAAATCAAGGGGTTTTTTGAAAAAGAGATACAAGAGCTATTTATTGATGCAGAGATTAAATATATTATATGATACTAGGTAATTAAATTTATTTAGAAGCAGGAATAAATTTAGACTTGTACCAAATCTTTTGTAAATAAGTTTAATTGCTAAAAATTTTATTTTAAGTAACAAACAAAAAAACGGCATTGCCGTTTTTTATTGATTTGCAGTTTTGTCAGCCGCAACTTCATTTGGTGTAATCGGAACAAGGTCGTTATAGTCCTTGAAGCAAAAATACCATTGAAAACAGAGCATCTCCGGGCTCGGAGGCGTTGAGGCTCTTTCTAAAAGGCCCTCATATGTATAAGGAGACGGTACTATAACCGGCTGTCCGGGCATCCAGTTGGCAGGTGTGGAAACCCTGTACCTGTCGGTTGTCTGCAGGGCGTCAATCAATCTGAGCAGCTCATACATGTTTCTTCCGTTCGTGGCAGGGTACGTCAGTATGGAACGTATTTTGCGGTTGGGGTCTATAATGAACACATCTCTGACACTTTCCTCATATATTCTGTCGGGATTAACCATGCCGTACAGTCTTGATACCTCGGCATCCCTGTCGGCTATCAGAGGAAAGGGTACTTCCATTCCGGTAAATTGCTGTATATTGTACAACCATGCCAAGTGAGCCGGATTGCTGTCTATGCTTATGCCGAGAAGCTGTACATTCCTGCTTTCAAATTCGGGGGCAAGCTGCGTAAATGCAATAAATTCAGACGTACATACAGGCGTGAAATCTCCCGGATGTGAGAACAGCAATACCCATCTTCCTGCATATTGTGACAGGGTTATGACTCCGCGAGTTGTTATTGCGGTAAAGTCAGGGGCTATCCGCCCTATGGAGAGACATTCTCTATTATTCGATATCATATAATATCCTCCTGTATTTCTGATAACATTATATAATATGAATAACTGTATTTTATTGTGAAAAGAATTCCAAAAATATTAATCAATCCACAAATGGATTTTCCAAGGACTGTCTTCTTTGTATTTAACGAGGATGAAGTCCCAGTCTCGTTCCTTGTTATAATCAAAATAAACGCGAAGGTTCATTATTTTGTGTATGTCTATATTTTGCTGGCTCTTTATTTCATCAATGTAATATTGAGGGTCAAAGTCATGCTTTGAGCCGTTTTCTATTTTAATGAGCTGCGGCTTGAAATTGTCATCATAGAGAAAGTCCAGGGCCTTATTGATGCTGTTTACGTTGCAGGGACCTATTTGACCGAGATTAATCATATTGTATCCTACGTAGTCCGCAAGTATAACGGTATTGCTTGTTTTCAACGCATCGAAATAATCTGACACCATTTTTTCAGCATCTTCGATTTCAGAAGCTGTTACCCTGGTTGCTTCATTGAATTCAGGCTTTGCAAGCGCCTCCTGTGAATCTGGGGGCTGAGGGTCTTTTTTGTTGTATGTAAAAAATAAAACAAGTATTGCGATAATTGCAAAAACTAATAGGTATTTTTTCATAAATACATCCTTTAAACAAATTAGTACGTTACAAATATAACGGATTAGCAATTATATCATAACCGTCAGTTACCTGCAATAATGATAGCTTAAAAAAGTGCAAATTTTCTGTATGTCTTCATTGCCGGATATTCAGCCTATACGGCAAAATATCCGGTGAAGTAAATTATATTGAAATATGAAGCCTAACCTATGTAAAAATACATCATGACATAATGACACAAGGAACCCGCCAGTACAAATATGTGAAACAGCTCATGAAATCCAAAATAGGTATTATTTATATTTGGTCTTTTAATGGCATAAATCACACCGCCTATTGTATAAAGTATTCCTCCGAAAAACAGCCAGTACATCCCCCATGGCTCCATTTTATTTGCCAGAGGCGAAAGAACCAATACGGCAACCCATCCCATTAATATGTACAGCAAAGAGCTCACCCAATTGGGGGCCGTAATCCAAAACAGCTTGATAAATACACCTATCAGTGTTATTGACCAGACAAGAGTAAGAAGCTTATAGCCTGCACTGCCGCTAAGGGTAAGCAAGCAGATAGGTGTATAGCTTCCTGCTACAAAGACAAATATCATGATGTGGTCAAGTTTCCTCATTACCAGCTTGGCTTTTTGCCTTGACCTGTCAATAAAGTGGTAAATTGTACTTGTGGAATACATTAATACCATGCTTATGCCAAATATAAGAAAAGCCGCCAGCGTTATACCATTGGAATTCTTTGAATTTAAAAGTACGGCCGTTCCCACAACTCCAAATACAGCACCTCCTAAGTGCGTAAAAGCACTTGTCAATTCTTTTTTGTCAGAATTAATATTCATAAATACCTCCCATGTAGTTTTGAAAACCATATTATATAGTTATGATATTCCTGTTTTTAATAAAAGTCAATGGTTGCTTGAAAAATTTTTTTCAATGCCATATAATACTAATAAAACAATAACAAGGAGCACAATATGCAAGTAGAGGAATTATTAGATTTTTTAAAT
>DNNV01000250.1:0-303 GCA_003497505.1 Clostridiales bacterium
TTTTTTCTGTAGCTGTAAAAACTTGTCAACCCGCTTAAAAAAATAAATATGGGCGTTGTAAATTTGAGGCTTCTGTTCAGAATGAGTATGACAATATGCGGAAGGCTTCCCTGAATATAATCTGTGGTCCCTATGGCTGTAATATGTACAATAATTACTGCCAGACATGCAATAACCCTCATATAATCCAACTCATAGAGCTTGTCTGTATTTACTTTATTTTCAATTGCTTGGGATGGCTGCATCATATCCTTTCCCTCTTTCCATTGATATCTTATACTGATTCGCATTAAATCAGTTCCC
>DNNV01000250.1:483-7346 GCA_003497505.1 Clostridiales bacterium
TCCTATGTTGCGGACAAATATATGTCCGCACTTTTAAATTAAAGCAGTATTATTTAGTTTAACATGGTAAGTACATATTATCAATTGGCATTTTAATCAAGTTTATATTCACACGATGTATATATATCCACAATGCACGTCTTTTCGACTTGTTTTATAAATATTTTTGATAATTTATTAATTTATTACGTTTTGGCGTATACGTATAAACGAATTTATGGTAAAATTATATCAAATATTATTAGAAGAAGGTATCAATATGTGTATTAAAGAGGCGGTTATTGAAAGAATCAACGAAATATGCGTCCAGAGAGGCCTTGCGGTAAACAAGCTTGCTAACTTGTCAGGCATTACGCCTTCTACCGTCTACAGCGTGTTTGACATTGACAGGAAAGATATAGGCATTGTACTGATTAAGAAAATTTGCGACGGGCTAGAAATTACACTGAACGATTTTTTCACCTCAGAAATCTTTGAAGCGCTGGATCAGGAACTCATTTAAAAAATTTCGGTGTAAACTTCTGTTTACACCTTTTACTTATTACATTGCATTTTCATTCTTTATTTGGCGCAGCAAGTATACATATTTTTTTTCGGCAGCCTCAACATTATAAATTGCATAATCAACCAAATCAGGCTCGGATACATTTTCAAATATATTTTTTGCTTCCTCCCATTCCTTCTTGGCACTTTCCAGGTTAGCATACAGCTCATTTTTTGTATCCTGGCTCTTTTGAGACTTGAAGCTGTCCAAAATATTCCTAAATTTTAATTCTTTGTTTGATATATCTCCCATGATAACCTCCCTATATAATTATTATAGGCAGGTATCTCCTTTTTATTCATAACATTCCAAAATTATATCAATTTCATTAAGGTAAACCCTTATAATTATTAAATAATTATCAATTATTCAAAAAAATATAAATTTTTGCAACTTTATGCCGAATAAACTTACACAGATATTTTTGAAAATGAGTTATGAACTCATTTTATTTTGGACAATTATGAATAAATTTTAATCATATAACAAATTACGGAGCTGAATATGGTCTTAAATAACAATATTTATGAATCAGATGTGAACAAGCTGCTTCTAGCCTCCCCATATGCTGTCGCCATTCTCGACAGGGATCAGAAGATAGTTGATATCAATGATAATTTTAAAAAAATGTTTCAATACAATCTGGCTGAAGCCAGAGGAAAATTTATCAGCAGCCTGATCTCTTTTGAGCGCCACAGGAAACAAATCGACAAGAACGTTGAAAAAATATACAATGGTCACGGTCTTAAGCTTGAGGGGGAGAGGAGGCGCAAGGACGGAAGTGCAGTATATGTTGAGGTAATTGGACATCCCGTAATCCATCAGCAGTCGGTGGTCGGAGTTTACATTCTATACATCGATGTATCTGACAAGAAAAATAATGAACGGCAGCTTCGCCTATTCAAAAAAATTCTTGAAAAAAACACTGAGGGAGTTTTTATAACCGACAAAAACGGCAACGTGGAATGGATAAATAATGCTTTCACTGATATAACCGGTTACACTTCCGAAGATTTGATTATTCCAAAAAATATCTTAGAATCCGGTATTTACAGTGATGAATTTAACGATATACGGAATCATGTTGTTTGTTATGAATCATGGAAGGGAGAAGTCTGGAATACAAATAAAAACGGCTATACCTATTCCGCATGGATGTCAATCAGCAGCATTAAAAATGAACAGGAAGAAATAACTCATTATGTGGGTATTATGAAGGATCTCTCTGAAAAAAAGAAAATTGATAAAAGAATGATTGAGCTGCAGCAGAAAGACACCCTGACAGGCCTGTATAACAGGCAGCATTTCCTGGAAGCGATGGAAAGGCATATTGTAACCTGCGAGAAGTTTAACCATCAATTTTCTGTCATCGCAATAGATATTGACAGCTTCAAAGATATCAATGATTCTTTGGGTCACAGCGTCGGAGACAGATTACTCATTGCCGTATCCGAAAGAATGGCAGCTTCATGCACACAGTGTATGATATCAAGGGTTGACGGTGATGAATTTGCTCTTCTGAGTACCTTGGTAGATAAAAATGAGCTGCTATATTTCGCTGAAATGATGCTTTATCAGTTAGAAATACCATATGTAGTTTCAAATACAGAAATATATCTGAAATTCAATGTTGGAATCTGTTTATTTCCTGAGGATGGTAAAAGTTCTGAAAATTTAATGCGTTTTGCAAATGCCGCAATGAATCATTCCAAAAATGAGTTAAGCAGCAGGATATGCTTCTATTCAAATAACATTTCAAAGGAAACTGAAGAAAAATTTTATTTGGCAAATTATTTGTTTGGCGCAATTACCAATAGCGAATTGACGGTGTGCTATCAGCCCATTTTTGAAATAAATGAATTTAAAATCGTCGGGGCCGAAGCATTGCTGAGGTGGCACAGCCCCATACTGGGAAACATTCCGCCTGATAGGTTCATATCTATAGCAGAAAAAACAGGTCAGATAATTGTTATCGGTGAATGGGTCATAAAAGAGGTATGCAGTCAGATGCACATATGGAAAGACAAAGGATACAGGCTTTTTCCCATATCAATAAATCTTTCCGTAAAGCAGTTAGAGCAGCCTAATTTTTCGAAAACTGCCATTGATATAATCAAGAACGAGAATATTAATCCGATGCTTATTGAATTTGAAATAACAGAAAGTGTGTCATCAGGAGACATAACACAAATTGTCAGTAACATAAAGGAGCTGAAAAGAAACGGAATAAAAATATCTATGGACGATTTCGGGACAGGCTTCTCTTCACTTGGACAATTGGATATCTTTGAGCTGGATAAGCTGAAGATTGATAAAATATTTATCGATGATTTAGTAATCGGGACTAGGAGGCAAAATCTTGTCAAATCGATTATTGCCATGGCTAAAAGCCTGAATCTTGTAACAGTTGCCGAAGGAATTGAAACATGTGAGCAGCTTGGTCAGCTTAAGGGTCTGGGCTGCCAGCTGGGTCAGGGATTCATATTCAGCAAGCCGCTGACAGCGGCGGATACTGAAAACTTATTATATCAAGAAAAAGAATTTAATTTTACGACGTGTAAATAACCTTGTCTGCAGTTATGCAGCAAATTAGCATCATTGCTTTGGAAATATTATATTTATTTAAAATCGGAGGAAAAATGAAAAGAATTAAATTAAGCAGCATTAAGCTGAAACTGATTCTCTTTTTTACAATATTAATACTTGCTTCTTCAACTGCATTAGGATTTATTTCAATACAGAGGGCAAGTGAAGCCTTAACGGAGGAGGCAGAAAGATCTCTTATTACATTAGCTGAAGATGCTGCGAAATTATCTGAAAGCAGAATACAAACTCAGAGAGAAGTGCTCAGCATGATGGCTGCCACCCCGGGAATAGATTCCATGGATTGGCAGATACAACAGCCTATACTGGAAGAGCAGCTTAAAAAAACAAACTTTTTAGCTGTTGCAGTGGTATATCCTGACGGTGTCGCGCGTTACACTGATGGTACAACAAGTGAATTGGGAGACAGGGCATATGTGAAAAAAGCATTTGCAGGAGAAGCCAACGTATCTGACCTCATATTGAGCAGAGTAACAAATTCTGTTGTTTTAATGTATGCTGCACCCATTGAAAACGATGGAAAGATCGTGGGCGTATTAATCGGGAGAAGAGACGGTAACGCTCTGAGTCTTATTGCAGACGACACAGGATTTGGAGATAGCGGATACGGATACATGATAAATTTAAGCGGTACCGTGGTTGCGCACCCCAACAGAGATATGGTAATGGAGCAATTCAACCCCATACAGGCTGCTGAAAATGACGAAAGCATGATCTCCACAGCAAGACTGATTGAAAAGGTACTGGAGGAAAAGCGCGGTGTCAGCAGCTACGTTTTCAACGAGAATCCATTGTATGCAGGTTATTCTCCCATAGAAGGAAGCGAATGGATGTTTGTTATAACTGCAAGTGAAAATGAGGTTCTTGCATCAATTCCAAGGCTTCAAAAAGCTATAACAAATGTACTCTATATTGTACTTGCAGCAAGTATCGTACTGGTTTACATACTTGGAAGCTCAATTACAAATCCAATTATAAAATCCATACAGCATTCTAAGAAAATTGCTGAATTAAATTTGACGGAGGATCTTCCTAAGAAGTACAGAAAAAGAAAGGACGAAATAGGAGACCTCGCCAATGCGCTTCAGGTTATAATAGACAGCCTTAAAAATATTATTGCAGAAATTACGGATACATCGTCACAGGTACTGAGAGCATCAGAAGAAATATCCGCTGCTTCTCATCAGTCCGCTGCAGCTGCCGTTGAAATATCCAGCACAATAGAAGAAATATCAAAGGGCGCATCAGATCAGGCGCAAAGCACCCAGGAAGGCTCAATAAACGCCAACGAGCTGGGTATGGTTATAGAGGAAGATCAGGTATATATGAACAATCTGAATTCTCAGACAGGCAAGGTAAGTGATGTTGTAAATGAAGGTCTTAAGGAAATCAACACACTGTACAGCATAACTGAAGAAAGCAATGAGGCAAACAAGGAAATCCACAATGTAATAATCCAGACAAATGACAGCTCCATTAAAATAGGACAGGCCAGCAATGTGATCTCGTCAATTGCACAGCAGACCAATTTGCTGGCACTCAACGCAGCAATAGAAGCAGCAAGAGCAGGAAGCGCAGGTAAGGGCTTTGCAGTAGTCGCGGAAGAAATTAAAAATCTGGCACTGCAATCCTCTGAGTCAACAAAGGAAATAGATGCAGTGGTAAGCGAGCTGCAGCTTAATTCACAAAATGCCGTTAAGACAATGGAAAGATTGTCCGCCATAGTGGGTGAACAGACAAAAAGCGTAGTAAACAGCAGGGATAAGTACCAGCTTATAGCCAATGCTATGAAAGAAACAGAAGGTACTGTGAATTGCCTGAATATTGCCGGTGAAAAAATGGATTCTATGAAGGAACAAATTCTTGCAAGCATGGAAAATCTTTCGGCAATTGCAGAAGAAAACGCGGCAGCTACTGAGCAGGCAACCGCCTCAATAGAAGAGCAGGCCGCTTCGGCGGAGCAGATTTCCGCAACAAGCGAAAGTCTGACTACTCTGGCAAAAAGTCTTCAGGAATTAATATTAAAATTTAAAATATAAAACAACACCTCCATGTCCCTATAAGACATGGAGGTGTATTATTATATTTCTCTTCCCATTTTTTTCGCTGCTTCAGCATAAATGCCATTTTCAACGTCTTCTCTTGTTTCAGCTCCAAGTGCCAGCACCATACCGCCTTCACTCCAGCCAAGGTAGCGACAGACCGTGCTGTAATGAGATTTTAAAGCACTCATTGCCCAGTCTTCTTCATCTCCACCAGCCCCTATTAAAAGCAGCTTCTTTGACTGTTTGCGCAGAGATGAATTTATGGCATAAAACCTATCAATTACCGCCTTAAGCTGCGCCGTCATTCCAAAGTAATACAGTGGCGTAACCAGCACAACCGCATCAGCCTCCAACAGCCTTGGATAAATCTGCGACATGTCATCATCAAATATACACTTTTCATCATTTCTTCGACAATGATCGCATCCTGTGCATGGATGAACCTTTAATTTGGCAACATCAAAACGAATAACTTCATTTCCGGCCTCCTGAGCTCCTTCCGAAAACTTATCGGCTAAATATGACGTTGTTCCATGCAAGTGCGGACTGCCCGCCAATACTAATATTTTCATTTTTTCCTCCGACTTGTTTATATTTGAACTATTATTATAATGATTATATTATATTAAAATCAAATTTACAAATATATTTGGGTCATGCCCTGGAGGAGGAAATTTTTTATTTTTGTAAAATGGACATCTATATTTTCCCTAATTCCTTTAAATCTTCCCTTAAAACCTTTAATACCTTTTCACTTGCTTCGGTTAAAGGAAGCCTTAATCCTCCTGCATGCACTCCGGTCAAATTTAATGCCGCCTTTACCGGAATCGGATTTGATATTATAAATAAGTCCTTAAAGATATCAAATAGCTTGAGATGTATTTCCTTTGCCCTTTCTGTATCCCTGGATACAAATGCATCTATCATTTCCTTCATTTCAGGTCCCACTACATGAGCGGCTACACTAACTATTCCATAGCAGCCTACTGACATCGCAGGAAGCAGCATTGAATCATCCCCTGAATAAACCAAAAAATTCTCAGGGACGCGCTTTATTATTTCAGCAAACTGAATTATGTTTCCTCCGGCCTCCTTCAAGGCGACTATATTGTCAATTTCAGCAAGTTTTTCTACCGTTTCGGGCAATATGTTGCACCCGGTTCTTCCAGGCACATTATATAGCATAATCGGTAAATCTACAGAATCTGCAACTTCCTTAAAGTGACAATACAGAGAATCCTGATCAGGTTTATTGTAATATGGGGTAACTACGAGAAGCCCGTCAACTCCCGCCTCTTGCGCCGCCTTTGCATTCTCTATTGTAGTCCTCGTATTATTTGTACCTACGCCTGCAATTACAGGTACATTCACATGTTTCTTTACGACCTTATATAAATTGATTTTTTCTTCATCTGTCAGGGTCGGAGCTTCTCCGGTTGTTCCCGTTATAACTAAAGCCGTATTTCCCTCCTCAACTAATTTAACCGCCAGTGAACCGGCAGACTCGTAATCAACATTAAGCTCATCATCAAAAGGTGTCACCATAGCAGTTATCAATCTTCCCCATTCAACCATATTATTTCTCCCTTCAAAATATTGTAATCCATTTTATGAAATAGATCGATATATTGCTAACAAAAAAGAGGTCTGCCGAATAAAATAAAAGCATC
>DNNV01000137.1 GCA_003497505.1 Clostridiales bacterium
ACTGTTCCTTTTATAGATTATATTAAAAACGTTGCATCGTCAGAGCTTTATCCTACATGGCCGGAGGATGCCCTGAGAGCCAATATACACGCAATAGTATCTGTGGCTCTGAACAGATATGTGCTTGAATGGTACCGGTCAAGAGGGTATGATTTCGATATTACAAGTTCAACTCAATTTGATCAGGCATATGTTCAGAACAGAGGTATTTTTGATAACATAAGCCGAATAACGGATGAGATTTTCAATCAATATGTAACAAGAGACGGCCAGGTTATTCCTCTTTACACAACATTTTGCGATGGAAGGATTTCACAATGCAACGGATTGTATCAGTGGGGTACGGTTGATTTGGCCAATAGGGGATATTCTCCTTTGGACATTTTGAGATATTACTACGGCACAGATATATCCATCGTTGAAAATGTTCCGGTGGGAGGCCCAGGTCTGACTTATCCCGGAGAGCCCATTGTACCTGGTGATTCGAGCATACTCGTTTTAAGACAACAATTGGGATTAAACCGTATATCGGATAACTTTCCCGCGATTCCCAAAATTGTTCCGGCAGACGGATATTACGGAGAGTCCACTGAAGCTGCAGTGCGACAATTCCAGAGAACCTTTAATCTGCCGGTAACAGGTATCATCGACCAGGCAACATTTTATAAAATAAGGCAAATTTATGTTGCAGTTTCAAAGTTATCCGAGCTGACAGCAACAGGTTCCATTTATGAGCAAATAAATGAAATAGCCAAAACTGTGCTGCTCCAAGGGGATATACGTCCAAGCGTCGGCATCCTGCAATATTTTCTGGATGTTTTATCTCTTTATTACGGAAATATACCCACAATTGCTTACACGGGAATATTTGACGAGCAGACAAGACAGGGCGTAATAGAATTTCAGAAAGCTGTGGGGCTGCCACCCACAGGAGTAGTTGACAGTGAAACATGGACCCGGTTGTATGATGCCGTAAGGGGTATATTCAACACATTACCACCTGAAAATATCTATTTGCCGAGTTTGGGTTTTCCGGGCATCGAATATCACATAGGAGCCGGGCTTGAGCAGCCCGGGGTATTTATAATACAGCAGATGCTGGATTATATATCTCTGGTGGTCCCTGCTATACCTCCTACTCCTGAGAACGGTATATTTGATGAGCAGACTGAGCGCTCCGTCATCGCTTTTCAAACAATGTTCGGGCTTCCCCCCACAGGCGTTGTGGATGAAGCAACATGGAATGAGATGGCGCGTGTCTACAGAGAGCAGCGGTACGGAGGAGTAGCAGCGCAGCCTCCTATTCTGTAATGCATTGAATCAGTTAAAATTGTAAGCTGTCAGAATGCTGCCTCTGTTCAATGTTTTATCGTTGAAATATTCGAATAATGAAAGCCCTAGATAACTCCCGGCTATGTTGTACAGGTTGTCATACCCCAATTGCTGAAGTGCAACTATTGCATTATAGCTCCTCTGTCCTGACCTGCAATGAAAATATACAGACCTGTCCTTCGGTATTTCGTCAATTCTCTTTCTCAGCTCACTGAGAGGTATGTTCACGGCACCCTTTATGTGACCGCAGTCATACTCATATTTTTCACGCACATCTATTATATATTCACCGTTTTCAACAAGCCCTCTGACCTTGTCCGCGTTCACCTGCCTGTATTCTCCGTTCAGGAGATTTGAACCCACATAACCGGCATAGTTTACAACATCCTTTGCTGTTGAATAGGTTGGTGCATATGACAGCTCCAGATCTTTCAGGTCCTCCAAAGTTCCGCCGAATTTTATAACCGTTGCAATCAGGTCAATGCGTTTTGTTGCATCTCCCTTGCCTATTGCCTGTGCGCCCAGTACCTTACCTGTGGGAACCTCGTACAGCAGCTTGAAATGAAGCGGTGATGCATCTGGCATAATACCTACCTTGTCAGACGGAATTATCCTTACGATGCCATAATCAACCTTTATATCCAAAGCTTTTATCATAGCCTCATTTAAGCCTGTGGAAGCTCCGTTGTAATCAAATACCTTTATTGCGGAAGAACCGATGTATCCTTTACTTGATGTACTCTTGCCGTGGATGCTGTCAGCAGCTGTTCTCGCCTGCTTCAACGCCGGACCGGCCAATGCAAGCTTGGATTTTGTACGTGTCAAAGAATTATATATTTCCACGGCATCACCAACCGCGTATATATCATCGTCGCTGGTCCTGTAATTCTTATCTACTTCGATTGCTCCGGTAATTCCGATTGAAAGATTCGCATCCTTTGCCAGCGAAATTTCCGGAGAAACTCCTATTGCCATGACAACTATATCTGCATCCAGCTTCTTTCCTGATGCAAGGACTACCTTGTTTTCTTCAAACCGTTCTACCTTATCCCCTACAATTAAATTAATTCCTCTGTCATAAAGCTCCTTGTGGAATATCTGCACCATGTCATAATCAAAGGGTCTCAATATTTGCTCTGTACCCTCCACTAAAGACACATAATTCTTTGCTTCCCTGAGATTTTCAGCAACCTCCACTCCTATGAATCCTCCGCCTATAACAGCAATATTTCCTTTTTTCAGTTCCTGTGCAGCCTTATTTAGCTTATCAATATCCACAACATTTCTTACCGTAAATACCTTCACCTGTTCAATTCCCGGAATTTTCGGAACAATTGGCCTTGCTCCGGGAGACAATATCAATTTATCGTAGTTCTCATCGTATTCTTTTCCCGTAAGCAGATCTCTGACTGTAACGGACTTTTTCCCCCTGTTGATTGCAATTACCTCACTGTTCACTCTTGCATCAATATTGTACTGCGATAAAAACAGCTCCGGCTCCATAAGGACCAAATCATCCGCATCCTCTACCATTCCACTTAAATGATACGGAAGAGAGCAGTTGGAAAATGAAACGTGAGGTCCCTTTTCAAACATTATAATTTCATCAAACTCACTGTTCCTTCTCAGCCTTGCCGCCGAGGACGCTCCCCCGGCAACTCCGCCTACAATTAAAATTTTTCTTCTCATAATAATCTCCTTAATATAATATTCCAACTTTTATTTTCTTTTGGTTCCCGAATACGAAGCAAATCCGCCTCCTAAATTAACCACATCATAGCCTAGCCTTGCAAGATACCTGCATGCTCTGCTGCTTCTCGCACCTGAATGACACATTACATAATATACCTTGCCTTGCTTCAGATAGGCAGATGGATCACTCAGCAGCTTCTGCATTGGGATATTTTTGGCACCTTTTATGCTTCCTCCCAAATATTCGTAGGGTTCTCTTATATCTATCAGCTCGATCTTGCCCGCCAATTCATCTATATCATCGATACTCAATGTCCTGTGTTCTTCT
>DNNV01000191.1:0-4392 GCA_003497505.1 Clostridiales bacterium
ATCTATTGCTTCTAAAAGTGGAGAACAAGCGATGAAGCGCCGCTTTATCGGATAGGATAAAAAGAGCGGAAGCCTGTAATCAGCTAATTTTTGATTTTCGACAGTACAGCCGATATTCACATTGTCATAGCCTGCACTCCAATCAGATGGAAGCGATACAAGGAAACGGTCAATTCGCTTTGTTAAAATTAAAAAATCAATATCTGTTCTTTCCTTGATAATTGCCCAAATCTCTTTCCGCCACTCATCAGCTTCGGGCAGGAAAAAGTCAGTTGCAAAACAGGTTGCAAGAATTTTGTTGCCTTTAATATTGTATTCGCCCTTTGCATTTTTCCTTGTAGGCCAATCGAATTTATCTGTTTTTTGTATGGTGTTTTGGCCATAACGTTTCGCATGTGGCCCATAAAAATAGCAATTTGTACAGCCATCGCTTATTTTGTAACAACCTGTCCACGGTTCCCAATTCATAAATGTCCTCCTTTGATCAGAGTAAAATAGCGGCTTTGATTTACCAAAGCCGCCATGTGTCATATATCAAAGCACGACGCATAATGTTTTACGACTTCAAGAGGAAACATAGTGCGGTTGGAAACTTCTTCTGCCGTCATGCCCTGACTAAAAAAGCGTTTGATAACCGTATTCATATCCTCTGCAATCTCTATGATATGCTTGTCGGGGTCATATACTCGAACGTCACGCTGCCCCCATGGGTATTCTTTGATTTCATGTACCCATTGCAAACTGGATATGCTTTTCATTTCGGCGTACACTTTGTCTAAATCTTCCACCTCAAAATAGACTTGAAAGTTATGTGATTGATCTTTCACGCTATCAACAGATATGCCAACGAGTTCGGCATATCCTTGTTGCAGGGAAAAACCCTCGAAGGTCACATGTATGCCAATATCCATGACCGCATTTTGATGAAGCACCTTTTCATAAAAGTGCTTAGAAGCGGATATATCCTTAACCGCTAAAAGACAACCTTGATATTTCATTTTTCAATCCTCCTTTGAGGATATTGTATTGTATATCTCTGTTCCGTCATAGTAAAAATCCGACATTGTTTTCAGATACTTTTTGGGGGTAACACCACTGATAGACTTGAAATCTTTATCAAAATGGGCTTGGTCGAAATATCCGGCTTTTTGCGACAATGCCGCAAAAAAGCAAGGCGATCTTTGAATGTGCTTTAATACATAATTAAAGCGTGTTAAGCGTGCAAAGTCTTTAACATTCATTCCAATCTGCGCAAGAAACAAGCGGTTTAGCTGTCGCTCACTATAATGGGATTGTCCGGCAACCTCTTTCACTTGTATTTGTCCATAATTATCAGAAATTACTTTGGTTGCCAACAGCAAAGAGTCTGAAACAATATGCTTTTCCATGCGTCTGTATAAAATTTTTTCACAAGTATTTATCATATCGAATACAGTTTTTGATGCTACAAAAGCCTGATACAGCCAATGAAACAGCTCATTGTCAATATCCATAAGCGAAAGTCGTTTATCTGCAAACTCCACTTGGCTTTGACGGGTGATTTGATACAAACCATAGGGCGAAAGCTGGATAAGTAGCAGGACATGATAACTATTTGGTTCCATTCCTAATAAAACAGGGGTTAAAGATGCTCCCCATAGTTCAGCAATTACTGCGTTCCCGTCAAAAGCAAGCGACAATGTTCCGCAAGCGTTAGGCATAAGCGTATATTGTGCCGTAAATGTATCATTCGACGGAAATACGATGTTGTAATATTGAATATATTTTCTGAGCCCTACATGTGAGGGAAACATATTGAATTGCTTGTTATCTTTTATAATCAAATTGCCCCCCTTGGCTTTTAAAAATAAATTTTTATTAGTCTTATCCATCTAATGTGAATCAAGCAAATATAAATAATCTTTACTCACCTTATTCTATCATAGAAAACAAAAAAAGTCATGTATGAGTTCAAACCCTCATACATGACTTTAATTTGGCGGAGGCGGTGAGATTCGAACTCACGTGCCCGTGAGGACAACCTGATTTCGAGTCAGGCTCGTTATGACCACTTCGATACGCCTCCAAGCTTTTAGACTATATTAGTTTATCTAATAGGTTGTTTTTTGTCAATACAATTTAAAAATAAACATTCCCAAAAGAATAGACTTAAATGAAATAAGAGTAATAAAAAAGACCTTATAGGTAAAATAAGGCCTAATGTTACATTTATAATGTGTTTTTCTCTTTGAAAATTTCATCCTTTAATTTTTGGGCTGTTGGTGTTATTGCTATTCCACCCTGAGCCGTTTCTCTGAGCTCCGGAGGAAGTTGCCTCCCTACCTTGTACATTGCCCATACGACCTCATCAAAAGGAATCTTGCTTGCAACTTCTGCCATTACCAAATCGGCTGTTGTCAGGGCACTTACCGCTCCCGCTATGTTTCGCTTGGCGCATGGTACCTCGACCAGCCCTGCTACGGGGTCACATACTAATCCTAAAATATTTTTCAGGACTATGGCAGCTGCATTCAATGCTTGCTCAGGAGTTCCACCCATCATTTCCACAGCAGCGGCAGCACCCATTGCGGCTGCCGAGCCACATTCCGCCTGGCATCCACCTTCCGCTCCTGCAAGAGTGGCATTTTTAGCTATGATAATTCCTACTCCTGAAGCCGTGAACAGGCTGTTAATCATATCATTCTCTGTTTTATTCAGCTTTTCAGCAGCAGAAATTATTACCGCAGGCAATATGCCGCATGAGCCTGCCGTGGGACTTGCAACTATTCTTCCCATTGCCGCGTTTATTTCGGAGGATGAAATAGCTCTCGCCATTGCCCTGACCATGAAATCACCTGTCAGAGTGTTATTGCCCTCCGCATATTTCCGAATCCTGAAGGCATCTCCGCCTATCAGACCGCTTACGGATTTAACTTCCTTTTCCTGAGCAAGGCTGGAGGAACTGAGCATTACATGGAGATTCTTTCTCATTCTGCCTTCTACGTCTTCTCTGCTGAGCTCAGATCTTGCCATTTCTTCTCTTATAGTGTATTCCCCTATGGTAATAGCTTCTTTTTTGCATATATCAATTAATTCAGCACCGCTTGAAACGAACATTACATGTCTCCTTCCGCAACTGGGTTTATAAATTTCACGTTTTCAACCTCTTCGGTATTTTTGATTCTGTCCATTGCATTTTTAGAAATCACGCTGTCAGTCTCCAAGGCCATGGTCGCCATTCTTCCCTTGCCGCTTCTGTAAACCCTCATGTTTGCTATATTTATGTTCTCCTCGTACAATATGGAGGATATTTTTGATATGACACCTGGCAAATCCTTGTGATGTGTCAGTATTGTAGGACGCTCGCCGGTAAACTCAACATTCTGTCCGTCGATATTAAAAATCAGTATGTTTCCCCCTCCTATTGAGGAGCCCGTTACCTCTGTACTGCTGCCATCTTCTTTTGTTATGACAAACTTAACGGTGTTTGGATGAACATCACCTAAGTCTTTACCGACAAATTCAACATCAATTCCTTTTTCCCGAGCAAGACTGAAGGATATTTTTAAGTTTTCATCCCAGGGATCCAGCCCAAGGATTCCCGCAACTAGAGCCTTATCCGTACCATGCCCCTTGTAGGTTTGGGCAAATGAACCGTGTAGCAAAAATTCAACCTTTTTGATTTTTCCTCCGGCTATGATTGCCGCAACCTTTGCCAATCTTGCCGCACCTGCGGTATGAGAGCTTGACGGTCCAATCATTATTGGCCCTAATATATCAAAAACACCGTAATCTCGCATATTTATCTCCTGTTGTGCTCTTATTATTTGAACAGACTTTCATTATATATTTTTAAATGTTTCAACAGCATGCTTCAGCTTATTTACTATAGGCAGATTATAAGGACATTTTCTCTCACATTTTCTGCATCTTACACATGCAGTTGCCTTGATTGGCATTGCCTCATACTTGCTTTTTCCGTATTCAGGCAGATTATATCTTGTTACATATCCTTCAAAAAGAAATACATTTGGTATATCTATTCCTTCTGGACACGGCTTGCAATATCCGCATCTCCTGCAAAAATCATTTCCTAGAATTTTAACCTCTTCATTTATTTCTTCCTGCTCCTCTGCAGTTAAAGCTTCTGTTCCATCACCCATGGAAGCATTCTCAATTACCTGCTCTATTGAATCCATGCCCGGTATTGCAACATTGATTAAGCCGCTGTTCACAATGTATTTCAATGACAGTTTCTGTTTTGTGAATGCACCTCCGGCCATAGGCTTCATTGCAATAGTACCTATTCCCTTTTCCAATGCCTTTTCAAACAGCTCTGTACCCTGTGATTCCACCGGATTAAAAGGAAATTGTATTGTTTCAAACTCATCATACTCTATTGCCTGCATGAGT
>DNNV01000191.1:4532-5037 GCA_003497505.1 Clostridiales bacterium
TACTCTATTGCCTGCATGAGTATTTCACGTATATGTCCTGTTATTCCTATATGCTTTATAAGCCCTTTTTCTTTGGCTTCAGCCAATGCCTTAAGCGCTCCGTTTTCCGAAACGACCGAATCAAACTGTTCCTGCTTGCTCACGTTGTGAACTTGGAACAGGTCGATATAGTCAACCTGCATTGTGCTCAGACTTTTTTCCACTGCCTTTTTCATGGACTCATAATCATAGCTCATGGCTTTTGTTGCGATGTAGAAGTTTTCTCTTCCTATTTCTTTAAGGGCATTTCCTATATATTCCTCACTAACTGTATATGCCTGTGCAGTATCAATAAAATTAATCCCTCTATTCTTAGCTTCAGCAATAATCTTTATTGCCTCTTCCTGACCTACTCTTTGAATGGGTATTCCCCCGAATCCAATAACTGAAACTTCCATTCCTGTCTTGCCTAACAATACTTTTTTCATTCTCTTCTCCTGATTTTATAATATTATAATTATATAGC
>DNNV01000192.1 GCA_003497505.1 Clostridiales bacterium
GAGGAGCTTAAAAAGAGGAATGTAAGCCTTCTGGCTGATATAGCTTTGCTTACTGAAGAAAAAGACAAGCTGGTTGAAGGGCTGAACAGTGACATGGAAAAGTTCAACTCCATGAACGAAGAGAGCAAAGTATACAAGGAAGAAATTGATAAGGCAATCCACAGTATCGAGGAGCAAAAGAGTCTGCTGTTTGACCTGCACAAGGAAATAAACAGGCAGAATAGCCAGAAAAGCACAATATATTCATTCATATCCAATAATAATGAAAGAATAGAAAATTTAGCATCTGAAATAGAATCCGAAGAGTCAGAAAGACAGAATAAGCTTGGAATAATTCAAAAGCTTGAAGAAGAGCAGGCAGGAATTACTTCAGGGCTTGCGGGCAAAAACGCAGGGCTTGCAGAGCTTGAGCATAAATTAATTGTATCAGAAAAAGAAAGAGATTCCCTCAGCGATGAAATAAGAAAGCAGAGCGAAGACATAAGCAGCTCAAGGTCAAAGATGAATATAATTTCCAACATGGAAGCCTACTATGACGGATATTACAAAAGCATCAAGACGGTAATGAACAACAAGGATAAAGAGCCGGTACTTAGAAACTCCATAAGAGGCACCGTAGCTGATATAATCAAGACTGAGAAGCAGTATGAAACAGCAATCGAAGTTGCATTGGGTTCAGCAATACAAAATATAATAGTAAATACAGATATTGAAGCAGAAAATATAATTGAGTATTTAAAGAAAAACAAAATAGGAAGAGTAACATTCCTTCCAATAAACATGCTTCAGGAAAGAAGCCTGAACAAAGTGGAGCAGGAGATTTTAAAGGACCCAAGTGTTATAAATACAGGGGACATGCTTGTAGATACAAATCCTGAATTTGAAGCTGTTATAAAGAATCTTCTAGGAAGAATAATAATAGTGGATAATTTGAACAATGGCTTTAAAATTTCAAGACGTTTGGGAAGCTCCGTAAAAATCGTAACATTGCAGGGTGACGTAATCAATGCTGGCGGTTCTGTAACGGGAGGACACATAAGCAGCAATCAGAACCTTCTGGGAAGAAAGAGGGAAATCGAGGAGCTTAAAGAGCATATCGAAAGTTCATCAAAGGAGCTTAACGAAAAAAACAACCAGCTTAAATCCGTTTTATCAGAATTAAAAAACTGCAGCGAAAGAATAGCAACTGTTAAAAATGAAATCAACGATGCAAAAAACCTTTACGGAATGAATTCTTCAAAAATTGTAATGCTGATGGAGCAGGCTGAGAAGGATGCTGCCGCCATAAGAAAATATGGAGAAGAAATGCAGTATATCAAGTCTGAGAAGGAGAAATACGAAAATGAGCTCAAAGAAATTACAGAAGCTATAGAAGATGTAAAGAAGAGCATTGAAGAAAAAGAAAGAGACATTGAGCAGATTGTTCTCAAAAATGATGCCAACAGAAGCAAGTTTGAGGATTACAATGATGTTATATTGAAGCAGAGGGATTTGGTTGCCGAGGTAACTCAGGAAATAAGGCTTAAGGAAGAAAGAATAAAGAGTATCGAATCTGAAATGCAAAGAAATAATGAAGCTCAGCTGCAGAAGGAAGAAAGCTTAAAAAGTATTGACAATGAAATACAATCTGCGGAGGCTGCAATTCAGGAGCACAGCAGCAGGTCAGTAATATTAGATGCAGAGCTTAAGGAGCTCAATGAAATCTTCATGAATGAAAAAGAAAGCCTTGATGCCGCACAGGCTTCAATCTATGAGTACCAAAGCAAAATAAACGAGGCAAACAAGGCAATAACGGAAATTCTCGACGATGAAAACAAAATGAATGTCAGAATCGAAAGAGAAAGTTCCAAGATTGAAGAAATATCTTCAAAACTTTGGGAAGACTATGAAATAAATTATGCAATGGCTCTGAAATACAAAGATGACAGCATAAGCCAGACCAGGCTGTACAATGAAGTAAGCTCGCTTAAAAGGGTAATTAAGGAGCTTGGCAGCGTGAATCTGGATTCAATAGAGGAGTATGAGGAAGTAAAGGAAAGATTCGACTTCCTTACAAAGCAGAAAAAGGATTTAACCGATGCAAAGCAGCAGCTTAACGAGGTAATAAAAGAGTTGGAAAGCCAGATGAGAGAAAAATTTGTTGAAGAATTTGCAAGTATCAGAGTAAAGTTCAACGAAGTATTCAGGAAGCTGTTTAACGGCGGAAACGGTGATGTGTACTTGGAGGATGAAGCTGATGCATTAAACAGCAATATAGAAATTGCTGTTCAGCCTCCGGGCAAGAAGCTGAGTAAAATTTCTCTGCTGTCCGGCGGCGAAAAAGCTCTTACAGCCATAGCACTGCTGTTTGCAATTTTAAAGACAAAGCCTACTCCCTTCTGTGTTTTGGACGAAATTGAGGCAGCTTTGGATGATGCAAATATAAACCGTTTTGCTCAGTACCTTAAGGAGTTTTCAAAGGAAACTCAGTTTGTGGTAATAACCCACAGAAAGGGCACCATGGAGCATGCCGATACAATGTACGGAGCAACAATGGAGGAAAAAGGAATTACCAAGTTAGTTTCTATGAAGTTAGGAACATTGGGTGATATATAAGGAGGAATTATGTTTAATTTTTGGAAAAAGAATAAAAATGAGAATGAGAATGAAAATGAAATAAAAGATTCTGTTGACGGCATTGTCAAGGATGAAAATGAAAATGATACAAAAACTGTAAATGATGAAAAAGAAGCTAAAGATGAAAAGAATGTGGTCGACACAAAGGAAGAGGTTGTTGAAAAGAAAGGCCTGAGTTTTTTTGAACGTCTGAAGGAAGGGCTTTCAAAGACAAAGAAAAATTTAACAGAACAAATTGAAAGTATTGTATTCAGACACAAAAAAATTGATGACGACTTTTTGGATGAGCTTGAGGAAATTTTGATTACCTCTGACATGGGCGTTGAAACAACCATGGACATCATAGATTATATCAAGGCAGAGGCAAAGAAAAGAAAGCTTGAAGACACTTCTGAAATAAAGGATATAATCAAGGAATATCTTGTGAACATGCTCGAAGAGCATGAAGATAAGGAAGAATTGAATGATGTTCAGAGAGTGATTTTGATTGTAGGAGTAAACGGCGTAGGAAAGACCACATCAATAGGAAAAATCGCCTACAGGCTTAAGGATTCAGGGAAAAGTGTCATTGTTGCGGCGGCGGACACCTTTAGAGCGGCAGCGGTGGAACAGCTTAAGGAATGGTGTACAAGGGCAGGCGTTGACATAATTGCATCCGAGCAGGGTTCAGATCCCGGAGCTGTTATATTTGATGCAATACAGGCCGCAAAAGCAAGAAAAACAGATGTGCTCATATGCGATACTGCCGGAAGGCTCCACAACAAAAAGAACTTGATGAACGAGCTGAGCAAAATCTTTAAAATAGTAGATAAGGAATTTTCAGGCGCTAAAATAGACGTTTATCTTGTAATAGATTCCACCACAGGCCAAAACGGAATTATTCAGGCGAAGCTGT
>DNNV01000314.1 GCA_003497505.1 Clostridiales bacterium
GCAGCATAATTGTTTCTATTGATAGAAAGTGCTTCATTTGCATATTTTTTAGCATTTTCATAGTCCTCTGACATGGCATAAGTTTCACTGATATATGATAATATCATATCATTGTCCGGTTCCACATTCAAAGCACGTTCATACCAGATCAATGCTTCTTCAAAGTCGGAAAGATTATAATAGCTTTCACCGATATAAAATATTATATCATAATTATCCTTAAATTTCTCTAAAGCAATTTTTCCAAATTCAATGCATCCGGAAAACCTCTTGCCATAATATAAGGAATACATTTTGTTGATATATGCTTTTTTATCCTTTTTATTAATACTAATTGCTTTGTCATAATATTTAATCGATTCCATGTAATATCCACGGTAAGCAAATTCTTCACCAATGTAGTTGCATAAATCAACAGTCGCATTTCCTTCTTCCAGAGCTTTCTGATAATAAGAATCTGCCTTCTCCATATCTTCCATAGCTGTATAGCATGAAATAATCCAGCTATCCAAATCCGAGGCAGCTCCAAATTTTTCTTTGGTGCTCATAAAGTACTCTAAAGCTTTTTTATAATTTTCATTATCATAATAGAATTTCCCAAGTGTCATATGAGCTTCTGCCTCATCACTAAAGAGTTCTGCAATTTCCTCATAATAGCTTTCCGCTTTTTCATAGCCATCCTTGCCCTGTATGTTCATTCCCTTGATATAATATATATCAAAATTATTTTCCATCTCAATTGCTCTATTCGACATTTCAATTCCTTTGTCGTAATCCTCAAGATAATAATAGCACCAAATTATATACTGATATGCATCCAAATCGTCCGGTGTGATAGCTATGCTTTGCTGAAATGCTTCTATAGATTTTTCATATTCTCCCTGATAATAATATACGGAGCCTTTACCATAGAAAGCAAATGAGTTCTTACTATCTATCTCAATTGCTTTGACATAATCATGCAATGCCTCTTCATATTTACCTAAACCAAAATAAGAATTTCCTCTATTGCTGTACACTACACTGGTGACAGGCGGTGTTTGGACTGCTAAATTACCGTATTCAAGGCCTAATTCATATTCATATAATAAATTGTAGGCATAGCACATGTTGTTATAAGCATCACTAAATAACTCCTTGCTTACCTTATTTGTACCGCCGTTCATAAGCTCATTATACTGCTGAGCATAATCTAGGGCTACTTGAAAATGAGCTAGAGCATCTTCGACATGGCCGTCATCCGCTGACTTAAGCCCTTTATGATTTGCTTCCTGTGCCGATTCCCACAGTGAAATTTTTAAGTAAGATTCCTCCCTGCGCTCTTCCAAAAAAGAGCAGCCTGTAGTACTTAATATAATTAAAATTGTACCTATGATCAATAAAAAAACCTTTACTCTAAATTTTGCCATTACCTTCCTCCAGCCAATCGGACCCTAACTCCAGAAAATATAGATTTAGCTTAATTATACCATATTCTGCAGCCTTTTACAATCTGTTCCATGATTATTTTAATTCATCAAATACAGCATTTTCAGGGTGATTTTATTAATAGCTAACTAATATGAGTTTGTCTGAACAGCAAAAAACACCTGCAAAATATTAGCAGTAATGTTGTTTTGGTTACAGCTGTTTATAAATGTACGTATTATGTATTTTCTTGATATTCCAACAATTTTGTGGTATATTATCCAATATGACGAATTATTAGGTGGTATTATGAAAATAACTGGTATTGTTTCTGAATATAACCCCTTTCATATGGGGCATGAGTATCAGATTAAAAAGGCGCGTGAGCTTTCCTCCTGCGACGGCATAGCAGTTGTAATGAGCGGAAATTTTGTTCAGAGAGGTGAGCCTGCAATAATTGATAAGTTCAGACGTGCAGAAGCTGCTGTCCGCGGCGGTGCAGATTTGGTAATAGAGCTGCCTCTTCCTTTTTCGTGCCAGAATGCAGAGATGTTTGCCGGTGCTGCCGTAAGGGAGCTGAAAAAGCTGAATATCAGCGCTCTGAGCTTTGGATGTGAAAGCACAGATATAAAAACGCTTAATGATATTGCAAAGCTTCAGCTGAGTTCAGTATTTAATTCTGGTATTAAGGAAGAAATAAAGAGCGGAACATCCTACCCCAAAGCATTATCTAAGGTTGTAAGCTCACATTTAGGTGAAGATGCTTTCACGCTGTCAGGCTCACCCAACAATGTGCTTGCAATAGAATATATAAAAAGTACTATTTTACATAACCTGAACCTGGACCTCATACCTGTAAAAAGGATGGGTAAGGCGCATAACGACCTTTCTGCCACAGGCTCCTATGACAGTGCAACCGCAATAAGAAAGGTTCTGCTGAGCTCTGATAAGTACAATGTTTCCGTAACCGCCAACAGCATGGAAATGCTTCGTGATTTTCATAGTGAGCACAAAGGCTTCAACAGCTTCAACAGGTATCTGCAACTGCTGTATTATAAAATAATTGAGCTGGGTCCTGATGGGCTGAATGAAATTTACGAGGTTTCAGAAGGTCTGAACAATAAAATATACGCCAATGTTTTCAAGCATGACAATATTGATGACTTTATTGCCTCACTTAAGTCCAAAAGATATACATATTCTAAGCTCAGAAGGATGCTCCTTAATATTATACTGAACATACGCCGTGAGGATATGAAAGGCTTCATGCTATTCGGAGAAGTTTCTCCTGTAAAGGTTCTTGCTTTCAATGATGTAGGAAGAAAAATTATGAGAGATACTAAGGAAAGCGGCACAGCAGTGATTAATCGTTACTCGGACTACAGAAAATACGGTCTCAATGCAGAAGAGCTTCCAACCTTCAATCTGACCAATAAAGCTACAAATATCTACTACCTTACTATGGAAAATAAAAACTTAAATTTCGAATATACATCAAATGCAAGATATATAAAAATATAAATATA
>DNNV01000242.1 GCA_003497505.1 Clostridiales bacterium
AATAAAGAGGGAAAAATGAGCTATTTATTATATCTTACAATTTTTGCATCTGTTATAACTATCGCACTGATAATATCATCCATACGGTCGAATATAAACTTGAAAAAAAGTCTTGTTGATTCATTCGGTAAAATACCGGAGCAAAAGAAATGTGATTTTGAAAGTATCGGAAGTTACCATCGTCATAAAAAGACACATAATGATAATTTAGAAGCAATAGACGGCATAACCTGGGATGACCTGGATATGAAGCAAGTATTTATGCGCATTAATTCCTGTCTTACTTCCGTTGGTGATGAATACCTGTATGATACGTTACACCGTGCACAGGCAGACGAAGGGACTCTTTTAAAAAGAGAGGGCCTTATTTCCTATCTCGAAAATAATCCCGACCATCGGCTGAAGCTGCAAATAAGCCTTGCAAAAACCGGAAAATACAACTATAACGGTATGGCTTCATTTATTTTTGACGCTGATGCAAAGGCATTGAAGCATCCGTACATATACAAGATCTTAACACTTATTCCTGTTATATGCATACTTATGGCTATCTTTAATATAGGGTATGGAATAATATTCTTCATGTTTGCTGCTATTTTAAACGGATTTGTATATTACAGCACAAAGTCAAAAATAGAAAGTGAGCTTTCTGCAATAAAATATTTTTCATCCATACTGCAGTGCGCAAATAAAATATGCGGAGATAAAAGCCTTGAATCAGCTCCTTATTTCAGTGAATTAAAAAAAAGCTTCAATTCATTTAAACATCTCCGAACAAAAATCTCCGGTATATTGCACAGAGATTTCTCAGATATGGCTGTTATTATGGAATATATCAAAATTATATTTCTTATTGACATAAGAAATTACAACAACGCAATACGCAGAATTGCTGAGTATTCTCAGGACTTTCACATGCTATACACATGTATCGGAGAAATCGACATGGCAATTTGCACACTTTCATTGAGAAAAAGCATGCCCTTCTATTGCACGCCTTCTTTCCACAATGAAGCATCCATACATTTTAAGGACTTATATCATCCTTTGGTTTCCGATCCTGTTCCAAACAGCGGAATAATAAAAAGAAGCAGCATTATCACAGGCTCAAATGCTTCCGGAAAATCTACATTTATTAAGTCTCTGGCTGTCAACAGCATACTTGCACAGACAATATATACATGTGCGGCAAAGGAGTTCAGGCTCAGGCCTTCACTGGTCATTACTTCAATGGCTGTTCGCGACAGTATTTCAGAAGGAGAAAGCTACTTTATAAAGGAAATAAAATCATTGAAAAGAATACTGGATAAAGTACAGAATATTCCCTGCACTTGCTTTATAGACGAAATATTGAAAGGCACAAACACCATCGAGCGCATTGCCGCCTCGGCAGCCGTACTGAAGTATCTCCACAGCACAGACTGCCTCTGTATGACGGCTTCCCACGATATTGAGCTGACGCATATTTTGGAAAAAGAATATGACAACTACCACTTCAGCGAGCATATCACCGATGACGGAATACATTTCGACTACAAGCTGAAGTATGGTCCATCCCAGACAAGAAATGCCATTAAGCTGTTGAGCTATATGAACTTTGACAATCAGATAGTTGAGGACGCTGAAAGTATGGTGGATAAATTTATGAAGCTGAAAACGTGGTAATTATTTTCACTTTTTCCCCTGACTGTATAAGGCTTTTGACTTGTATCCTGCTTTTAGTATGTCATTCATCTCTAATAGGCGCTTTTCTTTTGTCGCTTCAGTCTTGGTGCTGTACACGTAGCGTGCCCAGTCCTTTTGGTATCCGGGCGCAAGACCGTCATATATTTTTAAAATATCGGGTGTACTCGATAGATAATTGCGAAGCTCCGGAATTTTTTCCACATAATCATCCACTCTTGCGCTAACTGCGTTCTTTTTAACATCCCCCTCAGGCAGATATTTCATCCCCACAATTGTGAATGTATCATTCAGCGCAACCATAAGCGAGAATTTAAGTTGGGTTCCTTCCACAAAACCATCCTCATCATTTACCTTCAGACGAGGAAATATGTCATCCCTGCCTATGTATGACGAATACCTCTTGTTTCCCTTCTTTGGATATGCTAAATAGAAATAGCCTCCCTTGTTGAACAGCTTGCTTTTTGCCGCTTCATGAACTGCCTTTTCCATTTCATCCAAATCAAATACAAAATTAAGTACCATGTCATAGCTTCCTGCAGAAGCTTTATCATATTTCAACCCATCAAATTCCGTAACATCATCAGGCATATTTTTAATTAAAATTTTGGAAAACTTTTTAATCATCAGCTTTTTCTCAAGTTTCTCTTCCATAAGCACCTTCCATATGAATTATTTATGTTGTTATTCAAATTATACCCATGTAATTGACTGATATAACAATATGACATTATTTGGAACAAATAAATAATTTTTTTCGTCTAATATATGGTAATATCATTATATATAATACAAGAAACATTAATATCCCTCAAGGGAGGTAGTTATGAAAAAGGTTTTACTTACTGTTGTGGTTGCAATGCTGCTTGCTTCATGCACTGCAAATTCAAATGTGAATATAGATGAGCCTGAACCAAAGGAGCCTGTTGCGGATAATGAACCCGCAGAGGATGATGTGCCTGAGCAGGAAAGATACACTGGAGAAATAATTGTTGATGGCTTTTACAGAGGAAGGATATATTTTTTGCCCGATAAGGAAACAAAGATGCTTTTAAACGATAAGCATGGCCGTGATGCAGCTGACAGCATCCCCTTGGACTACAAGGATGCATCCATTGAAGCTCATCTTCCAAAGGAGCTGGGTGTATACAAGGCTGAAATCAAGGCTGATTTCTCACAGCAGGGCTGGTTTGTTCCGCTGAATGAAATTAAGCTTACCGATAGCATAGGAACAGTGGAATACAAAGGAAAGGACTTCGAAACAAATGATTTGGATGAAAGTGTTCGTGCAAAGGACAGAGTGTGCGGTCTTATTGAGAGCAACGTAAGAAGATTTGACGATGGCGGAGTCATGTTTGAGTTTGAGGGTGAAATAGAAAGCGAGGGCTACTACAGCGTCTATCCCGGTGGAGACTTTTTCGGTTACTTAAGAATAGGCAGGATTGTGCCCGATGAAAAAAGTATGAAAAACATTCCTTCATATCTCGGTAAGTACAATAACTTTTCCGTGTACTTCGCCGAAAGCAATGAATTATATCAGAAATTAGCAGATTTCTCCGCTGTAGGAAAGGGGAAATTCAAATCCACAGACTATTCCATTACCTACAATATCGGAGGAGGAGCCCCACCGGATGAAACACTTACTGAAATAATATCACTTGATGAGAAATATAAGGGATTGTTTAAATTTGACGATAATATGATAACTGCACCTTTGGCCAATGAGGCAAATAAATATAGAGGCGGCTTTATGGACAGATATGCCATAATTTATGAGGGAGATTTGGGCAGTGTCGATAATCTTGACAATAACAAGGAATTTGTAAATAACTATTATTTCTTTGGAAAGGAAGAAGCATCTAAAATCAAAATTCTGTCCTCGGATGAATTTTATTATGGATTGAAGGAAAACAAAAGCGGAAACGATGATATTTTTGAATTGGTTACTGATGCAAGCGGCAAAAAACCGCACTCAATAAGTTTCAGATATTTTTATAAAGACCGCTCATCGAACGGCAAGGATTCTTTGATAAAGACCTACAGCTATGGATATTTCAAAAATGGCGATGAAGCTGTGAGAGTTTTTGAAGGAGATATGATTGCAGGAATGAAAGCATAGGATATAAATGTGGAATATGACTGCACACAGAATTCCCCTGAAGAATTAATCAGGGTAAGGTGCAACTTCTCCGGCGAAGCAACGCTGACTGGGAAATTGACATTGTATTACGATGAGGGCTACGAATACACCAGAGTATACTTCGTTGCCGATGATGAAGGGATTAAAAAACTGCCCATTCATATGGACAATATAAGAGAGCAGGGCGGAATTGTCTTTAATTACGAAGAGCTCAAAGAACTGCTGGGAACAGAGCCCTTTGAAAAGAAGTGCGAAATAACCATAAATAATTACTCAATCTACAAGGCAGCAACAGAAGCATCAGACACAGCAAAGCTTATATCAGTAAATTTTCTTGAATAAGGGGACTATGTCCCCTTTGCCTATTCATATGGTTTTATATTTATCAGGTATTCTCCACCATTAAGTTTATTGCAAAATATAATTTAAAACAACATCATTTATATTCACAAAATCATCTATCGAAGGGTTTAGCAATACATCAGGCGTATAAGTATTTTTTTCGTTTATTTCATATTTGAATGTCTTGCTGAATTCAAAATACTTTGTACTGTATTGCACAGGAAGCTGTGAATTCGGCAGATAAAAAACCTTTACGTCTCCATAGCAGTCAATTGCCCCACCGGTTGGCTCTCCTACACAAACCGCTGACGGTACAGCATCCCTTATTCTGAAAATTGCAAACATGCCGGAGGACATTGTTTTACGACCCACAAGCACATATACCTCGACGTTGTTGTTAGATTCAATATATGATTTAAGCCTTTCCGTAAACGGATTAAGTATCTCTGAATTTCCTCCCGTATTACCTCTTAAGTCCACTATAATTTTTTCAATCTCATTTGCTTCAATATCTTTGAACATGCTATCATTGAAATCCTTGAATTTCAAAGCATCCATATCTGCACACACATTGTACTCAAAATAAAGCGCCTTGTCTTCCTGCAAATATTTATAATCATAATATCTTTCAAATTTGCCGAGCATTTTATCGCTGCTTTTATCGTCATAAAAATCAATTGTATCCTCGAAATTTAAAACCGGAACCTCAAATTCTTTCAATTCTCCGTCCTTTTCCACTCTGAAGTTATGGGAAGCGGCATTCTTTTCAATACCTGCGCCGTAAATGTAGGAAGGTATGAAATAATTTCCGAGAAGAAGCTTCAGCCAGCTTTCATTTTCATAGGCAATTTGCTGTTTCAGCTCATCTTTTATGATGTCAATGGAAATGCCGTCAACAGATATGATTTTTGAATACATCATATCTTTTAAGCTCTTATCTGCGTTTAAAATATACATGTCATCATTTATAACATAGAAATCAAGAGGATATTTTTTGCCGTCCACATAATTTGTCATGGTGTGGGCATCCTTAATGGATGCAATTATCTTACCAAGCTCTGAAAACACCTGGTAGTTATCCATTTTATCCACGTTTTGCTCCAGCGTCGAAACTCTTTCTTCAAATTCTTCCTTGGTAATTATGCTGAATGGATTTTTATGTCTCTTTGGAAGCTCATTCTTAAAAAACTCTATATCTTCCTTTAAAAGTCTGTTTCGCTCACTGTCCGTACTGTTCTCGTTAAGCACAATCTGCCTATTTGGTCCGTCACTGGGCCCTGCATCAACATGTCCGCTCTCGCAGCCCGCAAGCAATGATAATGATATAGTTACTATAAATGTTAAAATAATAAGATTTATTTTCATGATTTACTCCTTCCAACTCCCCTAGCTCTCTCTACCGATTGATATTATTATAACATTTAATACCAGCAGGGTCAACCGAGCAGGCAAAGTCTACCGTAAAAGATACCTCTCTCTCATTCTAATGGCCAGCAAAGGAATCAGCGTTGACGATACAAAGTCAGAACTTCACAAAAGGCATAAATAACTGTCATTTAACGAATGCTCTGCCATATACTGACTACTGTAAACCGGTTGACATTTATGTAAAATCTTGGTATGATTAAGTATGAATTAAGAAAGGTTGAACTTAGTAAACGCTTAGCCTATTTTAATAATTTTTACTAGCGGGGTGTTATTAAACTTAGCATATTTTTTAAGGAGGATTTACAATGTCAGAATTAGGTGTAATAACAGTTGAAAAAAGAAGTACTGTCAGCAGCAAAAATAACAAGCAGCTGCGCAGGGATGGATATGTTCCTGCAAGCATTTCATGCAGAGGGAAGGAATCAGTTTCAGTTCTGGTTAAGGCGGATGAACTGAGAAGGAGCCTCAGCACATACGGAAGAAATGCGCTCTTCAAGCTTGCTATGGATGGCGATAGCTCGGTAACGGGAATGGTTAAGGATATTCAGTATTCCACAATCAACAGGGAAATGCTGAATGTTGATTTACAGCAGGTGTCACTGAATGAAGAAATCAGAGCGGATTTAACTGTAAGACTCAAAGGTCTGGATTCTCTTGAATTCAAAAAACTTATGGTTCTTCCACAAATGGATTTTATCCGTGTAAAAGGACTTCCACAGGATATTCCCGACGATATAGTAATTGATGTTTCAAATGTTAAAGGCGTTGAAAATATAAATATCAAAGACGTAGAATTCCCTAAGGGCATTGTTCCAGAAATCGATCCTGAACAATGTGTACTTTCCATAGTTGAAGTAAGACGCGGCAGCAGTGTTAAAGATGAGACGTCCGAGGAAGAAATTGAAGCTTAATTAATTATAAGAGGCCGGCAAGTTGTGCCCCGAAAGGGCGAATCTGTCGGCCTCATTTTTATTATTACTCTAAGGCTTGAATTCACACTCTTAACAAACCACGAAATGCCCTACCACTGTAGAAGGAAGGCGCACTGTTGTGATATATGAAAATATGTCCGTAACGCCGGTCCGCAAATATGGCTCCTCCTAATTTCCTGATATCATCAGGAGTTTTCACCCAACTTGACGTCTTCATATCGAACTTTCCCAGTTTTTGAAGCTCCCTGTACTGCTCCTCCGTTAAAAGCTCAATACCCATGGCGGCAGCCATATCAATTACATTTCCTCCCGGATATACACCCTTTTTATTTCTTTCTTCCTCCCCGGCTCGGTCATAGCAGGTATTTCTACGACCTGCGGGACTCTCCGTAGAGCAGTCATAAAAAATATATTCCCCCGTTGCTTCGTCATAACCCGCAACGTCCGGTTCACCGCCTGTTCTCTCCATTTCA
>DNNV01000403.1:0-5842 GCA_003497505.1 Clostridiales bacterium
GTCCTGCAAGGCGCCGGAGGCCGGACAACCGCAGCGTATTAAGACATACGTGAGGATTGGCCGGCTGAACGGCAACGCAGCAGGCGGGCTTTTAAAACGGCCTATTTATTTTATTATTCCGTTTGTAATCATCTCAAGACCTATTCTTCCGTCTATTTCACCTGTCTTGATTTTCTTATCGATTTCAAGTATTTTCTCCATATAATACTGTATTTTTTCCGGGCTTAGATTTCTTGCTTGCTTTGAAAGCTTTGTTGCAACAAAGTTCTTCAGCTTCATTTTATTCATTATGTCATTAAATCCATATCCTTTTTTCACAAGCACAGTATATTGGTACAGCATCCTGTACTGCCTTGCAAGCATATGTATTATGAACTGCTCAGGAGTGTTATTTAAAAGCATTTCTTCCAGAATCTCAAATGCCTTTGCTTTATTCCCCTCACACACATAGTCAACAAGCTTGAATATGTTGCTTTCAACGGATTTGATAATTAAAAGTTCTATATCTTCAAGAGAAACACTGCCTGCCCCTGACTTGAAAGAAGCTATTTTCTCTGCTTCATTATTTATATGGTATAGATTCACCGTACTTTCGTACTCCAAATATCCTGAATTGTTGGCAATATAATCAGCATCATGCAAGCTGATGTTTAGCCCTCGGTTTTTAAACTGTGCTGCAATATATCTCGATAACTCCGTTTCATTTAGCTTATTGAGCTCAAAAATCGAATTTTTCTCTTTCATCTTCTTGACGAATTTCTTTCTCAAATCAGGTTTTCCGCCCTTTATAAGGAATATTATTATACAGCCGTCACTTCCGTCAGCCATTTCCATCAACCTGTCCTCATCTTTTTTGTCCAGGCTGCCTGCAGATGTCAAAAACCCCGCTTCCTTGACAACACATACCTTATAATCCGACATAAACGGAAAAGTATTTATAAATTCAAAAAAATCTCTTGAGTTGCTTTCAATTTTTTCAAATTCCATGTAATTCATGCTCTCATATTCTTCGCTTACATATTTTTTCTTAATGAGATTTACCGCATCATCTATGTGATATTCTTCTGTCCCATGCAATATAAGGAAACAAGGAATCTTCATTTTTTCTGTCATATCAGTTATTGCTCTATAGCTCATAATTTTCCCCTTTACTTCTCATAATCCATACCAGCAGGCAAAAATTTATCATATTCGGAATTATTCCTGCAAGATACAGCTCATAGTAATTATCAGACCTGTGACCCGTATATGTATTATAATATATTTTGTCACCTTTTAAAATAAAATTTATTTCCCCATGCTCAAATGTTGATAAAATATTACTGCCATTGTCTTCATACCTTGATATAACGTCCTTAGACGGAATGCCATAGTTGTTTTTGCCGTAGCTCATAACAGCTATACTTGGACTTGAATTATTTACAAATTCAGATGTGGATGATGTCTTACTGCCGTGATGAGGTACCAGCAATATGTCTGTATGCTCAATATATTTTGATACCATCCCTTCAACCTCACTTTCAATATCACCCGTAAGCAAAATGCTATTTTGTTCATATTTCAGCAATATAACAAGTGATTGATTGTTGGACTTGACGGTTGCATAGCCTTCATCCGGCCATAAGATTTCTAATTTCAACCTGTCATCAATTTCTTGACTGTCTCCACTGCACAACAGCTCCACCACATCAACTTCATCACTCTTATATGAAGAAAAAACTTTTTTAATTGTTATATTACTGTTCATCAACTCTCTTAATCCGGAATAATGATCCTCGTCCCAATGGCTTATGAATACACCGTCAACATTGCTGACACCTCTCTTGACCATATACGGCACTGCTGTATACTTGCCGAAGTTGCTGCTGCTTGTGCTTCCGCAGTCAATTATTAAATTTATGTCCTTGTATTTAGCCGTTGTAAACATGCCCTGTCCTGCATCGACAACATTGAAATAAAGATTTACATCCATAAACGGCAAAAAAATGAAGTTAATAATATAAAAGCTTAGAAGGATAGCAGCACCACAGTTGTTTTCTCTGTGGTTTTTGTTGTTGTAAGCATAAATCATTACAATCAGCATGCAATAATAAAAAATAATCAAAGCAGTCGACATGCCTGAAACAGAAAGCCCGTTAAATTGTACCCTGTCGGTCAAATTCACAAAATACCTCAGGCTATAAAGTATATAATCAAAAATATCAAAGAAAACCATAATGTATCTATAAAAAATTACGTTCATAATTAAAAGTACAAATCCGTATATAAGTATAACCGTAAATATGGGCAGTAGCAATACATTGTATATAATCCCCATGACAGGCACATAATTGAAATAATATGACACCACCGGCAGTGTAAACAGCTGTAAAAATAAATATAAATATATTGTTTTGAGAATTTTACTCCTTGCTTCAACATGGCGTGAGATATATTTATTATAAACAATAAGGCTTAGTGCAGCCGAAAATGACAATAAAAACCCCGCATCAAAAATCCAGTAGGGATTGTATAAAGTAAGAACAAGAGCTGCCAGGCATATTGAATTAACAGAGTTATATTTGCGGTATAGAACCTCCGAGCCGAATAAAAGTGTGAACATAACAAGTGCCCTCATTACCGTGACAGGAAAACCTATTAAAAAGCCATAGAACCATATTATAATCCACGCAATCACCCAGCTTGGCCTTCGACCCAAATAGAATAATTTAAACATTTTAAGCAATGAAGCATACATAAGCACTATATGAGTTCCAGATACAGCAAAAATATGAGCCAATCCCATAATCTTAATATTGTCGTACAACCCCTCATCTAAATAATCCACATTTCCCAATATTATTGACAGAATGACATTTGCATTTTCCCTGCTCAGCGAATTATAAAAGCATCCTTCAGCATAGTTCCTGAAATTTATTGATATTTCATTCATTAAAGAATACTCTTTTTTAATGACAGTGGGACTCTCCTGCAGAAAAATAACAGCTCCTATTTTTTTAGCCCTCAAATAATTTTCATAATTGAACATCATTCTGTTTCTGCTGAAGCTACTGTCTGCTGTGCGTCCTTTAAACTGTATTATGCTGTTTTCAGATGTATTGTTTTCCTTATTTATATATACAATTGTATTTTCGCTTTGTTTAAGCCTTCTGCCGTTTATACCTATTACTGAGCCATCAAAGCTTGAATAATCTGAATCAGGATTTATTTTATTTTGCTTCTTTATCTTTACAGTAAAGACTGCTTCCTCATTAATATATTGTTTTAGGATAAATTTTGAATTATAATAGGTGTTGACAAAAGATAAAATCAGAAATGCAATAATTACCGAATTGAATATGAATCGCTTAGTTTTAAAGGTTCTATATACAAGCAAAGAAAATAAAGCTACAAAAATATAACTAAAAAATCCATATTCACATGATATTATTCCGACCGCATAGGCCGCAAAGATATATAACAATATATACATATTACACCTCAATTAATTTTACCAAATATTAGGTGATAATTAAAGTAGTTTTTAAATAAATTTAGTGCAGGAGACCATATGATTATTGACTTCAAAGAAATACCGCATTTAACATCCAATGAAAACTTAGGCAGATTATTTAATAATGCTGTCTTTATAGATATAGAAACTACAGGACTTTCACGCATACACGCAGATATAATATCAATAACACTATTGCTTTACCTTGACAACAGCTATAAAATTTATCAGCTTTTTTGTGAATACAAAATTGACGAGCCAGAAGCATTAAAATATTTAAAGGAGCTCATCATAAATAAGAATTATATTGTTACATACAACGGAAACAGTTTTGACATTCCATTCCTGACAAACAAGTTTCAAAAATATAACATAGAAGTTGATATGAATTCCTTTACAAAGATAGATTTATATAATTTAATAAGGCAGGTAAGAAACAAAATACAGGTTGAAAATTTAAAACTGAAAACAGTAGAAGGATTTTTTAATATAGAAAGAGAGGACACGCTCTTAGGCGAAGATATAATAACATTGTATAATGCATATAGAATTGAGCCGAGAAAAGAGTTTTCCTTCTTAATATTGCAGCACAATTACGAGGATGTGCTCAATCTTCCGATGTTATTTGAGCATATTCTGAATTTATATGATGATGTTCTGTATTATAATAATCTTATTGTAACGTTGAATAACTCTGATTTTAAAATCAAAAAAAACTCTCTAATATGCATATTAAATGTAATTGCAGACTGCAAACACGACTATATACATACAAGCTTGAATTTTAATTTGCGTATAGATTATAAATCTCAATCCATGGAGTTGGACATCCCTCTCGGTTTTTTTACGGATGAAAAAATAAAGGAATTTTACTTTATAGATAACAATAATTATAAAATTCAATCATATACAGCAATAGAAGGAATAAAAAGAAATCTGATGCCCATTAAATTCAACAGTAAAATATTCGATAGCAATATGGTAAATGTTGTGAAAAATATTTTAAGCTCAATTACCTTCTAAACATGGTTGACCGACCATCGACTTTTTAATCCCTGTCGGTGGTCGAAATCAAATTATGAAATACAAAAAGGCCTATACATTATTGTATAGGTCTTTTTATTTTGGTGCCCAAACGCGGAATCGAACCACGGACACGGAGATTTTCAGTCTCCTGCTCTACCGACTGAGCTATCTGGGCAATGAGTGGGCCTTCAAGGACTCGAACCTTGGACCTACCGGTTATGAGCCGGGCGCTCTAACCAACTGAGCTAAAGGCCCAAAACTTTTGTTTTGGTATTAGTGGGCTTAGATGGACTCGAACCATCGACCTCACGCTTATCAGGCGTGCGCTCTAACCACCTGAGCTATAAGCCCTCATTCAATCGGGGCGGCAGGATTTGAACCCGCGGCCCTCTGGTCCCAAACCAGATGCGCTACCAAACTGCGCTACGCCCCGATAATTATATTCATCTGCTGCTAAAATGGCAGGGGATGAGGGAATCGAACCCCCACTAATGGTTTTGGAGACCACTGTCATGCCACTTGACCAATCCCCTATATTTCATGCACAGTACAGTTTTAGAAAGTGATATTCTACTAGTTGAACTACACTCCTAAATTATGTACAACGGAGAAGGAGGGATTTGAACCCTCGCATCCTTATCAGATCTACTCCCTTAGCAGGGGAGCCTCTTCGGCCACTTGAGTACTTCTCCAATACGCAGTCTCATTCACCAATTTATTTGCTCCTACTGTCGCATAAATTGGAAATTCGTTGCGAATGACCTACCATCAATTTTTTCTCCCTATCAGTCAAAAAAATTGGGTTAGGGCATCTTTGACGGAGAGGGTGGGATTCGAACCCACGCGGGCTTTCACCCAAACGGTTTTCAAGACCGCCTCGTTATGACCACTTCGATACCTCTCCAAGTTGGTGATCCATCGGCGATTCGAACGCCGGACACCTTGATTAAAAGTCAAGTGCTCTGCCTGCTGAGCTAATGGATCATATTAAATTAATTGGCTGGGATGGCAGGATTCGAACCTACGCATACTAGAGTCAAAGTCTAGTGCCTTACCGCTTGGCGACATCCCATTATTACTCTTTTGGCTGGGGTAGTAGGATTTGAACCCACGAATGCCAGAGTCAGAGTCTGGTGCCTTACCGCTTGGCGATACCCCAATTAAACTGCACCCAGGAGGAGTCGAACCCCCGGCACACGGATTAGAAGTCCGTTGCTCTATCCTTCTGAGCTATGGGTGCTCAGTAATTTGGAGCGGGTGAAGGGAATCGGACCCTCGCGACCAGCTTGGAAGGCTGGGGCTCTACCATTGAGCTACACCCGC
>DNNV01000403.1:6081-6330 GCA_003497505.1 Clostridiales bacterium
ATTTAGTGGAGCGGAAGACGAGATTCGAACTCGCGACCCTCGCCTTGGCAAGGCGATGCTCTACCACTGAGCCACTTCCGCATTTGTGGTGGAAGAGATTGGATTCGAACCAATGAAGGCGGTGCCAACGGATTTACAGTCCGTCCCCTTTAGCCACTCGGGAACTCTTCCGAATTTTATTTTGTTTTTCAAGAGCTGGTGGGAGGACTTGAACCCCTAACCTACTGATTACAAGTCAGTTGCTCTACC
>DNNV01000128.1 GCA_003497505.1 Clostridiales bacterium
ATACGCTGCTGCTGACCGCCGCTGAGCTGGTCTATCCTTCGTTTTCCGTAGTTTTTAAGATTGAATAGCTCCAGCATTTTCTCAACCTTGCTGCTTATAAGCTTTTCATCAATTTTTTTGATTCTCAGGCCGAAAGCTATGTTTTCATAGACGTTCATGTGAGGAAACAAGGCATATTTCTGAAAAACTGTGTTAAGCTGTCTTTTGAAAGGGGGAACATCGTTCATAAGATGACCGTCAAAAAACACATCCCCATAGTCGGGAGTTTCAAAGCCGCCGATTATTCTTAGGGTTGTTGTTTTTCCGCATCCGCTGGGTCCTAAAAGTGTTACGAACTCATTTTTCTTTACGGATAAAGTAATATCATCCAGGACGATTTCACCATCAAATTTCTTAGTAATATTATTCAGTTCGATAATTGCGTTATCCATTCTTTTACTCCTGATTAAAAATTTGGCGGAGTGCATACCCATATGACGCGTGCCGGGTACCTACTCGTATTCTCAATAAAATGAGATTTATTGGTCTTAATATAAAAGGACTCTCCTTTTTTTACCTTGTAGGATTGACTACCGTAATTCAGCATAATTGTTCCTGACAGGACATAGCCGAATTCTTCGCCTTCGTGGGGTTCATCGGTCTTTGTTCTGCTGTTGCCTCCCAGCTCCACTAAAATGGGTTCCATTTTATTTTTCTGCGCATTGGGAATTATCCAGTTGATTTTGTAGTTATCATCCGACTCCTTGACAAATACATCGTCTTCCTTAAATACTATTTTGCTGTCTGTGGCCTCATTGAAAAAGCTCCCCAGATCTGTTCCGAGGCATTCCAATATATCTGTTAAAGTAGCTATGGAAGGTGAAGTCAAATCTCTTTCAAGCTGTGATATGTATCCCTTTGTCAGTTCACACCTGTCAGCCAGTTCCTGCTGGGTCAGAGAATTGGCAATTCTTAACCTTTTTAAATTTTCGCCAATATTCATAAAAACCTCTTCGTGTTGTTTATATTATTAAACTCGTTGTTTAAAGTTATTAAACTTTTGAACCGATTTTTATTATACACACGTGTAATTGTAATGTCAATATCAAATTGCATAAAATCATCATAAATGTAAAATGAAAACACACATGAGTATATCTGAAGTTTAGATTCACTAAACTTCAGATATAAAAAATCGGCCTTTTCATCTTATATTGACATGGAACATCCGTTGATATATATTATTTATATTAAGTGAAGGCGGGTGAAGTATGGCCAAAATAAAAACGAAGTTTGTATGCCAGGAATGCGGATATGAGACGGCAAAATGGCTGGGAAAATGTCCTTCATGCGGGCAATGGAACACCTTTGTCGAGGAAATGGAATCACGTGAGGGCGATACAAAGAACCAAAGAGGAATAAGCAGAGGAAAAATAGAAAAAATCCAGCATATAACTTCAAGCAAAAAAGAGAGATTTTCAACAGGTAGCGCTGAAATGGACAGAGTTCTTGGGGGAGGCATAATCAAAAGCTCGCTGATATTGGTGGGAGGAGACCCGGGTATTGGAAAATCAACACTGCTTCTGCAGGTTGCCGATTATGTTTCAAGAAATAATCTGAAGGTTTTGTACATATCGGGAGAAGAATCCGGTGAGCAGATAAAAATCAGAGCCGACCGTCTGGGCGTAGGTGAAGGCGAGCTGTACGTGCTGGCTGAAACCAACATTGATATTATAAAGGAATTTGTTGAGAAAGAAGAGCCTGATCTTCTTATTCTCGATTCAATTCAGACAATATATTCTCCCGAGATTGTTTCGGCTCCGGGAAGTGTGAGTCAGGTGCGCGAAGTAACCGCAATGGTTATGAGGATGACCAAGGTAAGAAACATGGCTTCCTTTATTGTGGGACATGTTACAAAGGCAGGAGCTATAGCAGGACCAAGGGTTTTAGAGCACATGGTTGATACGGTGCTGTATTTTGAGGGTGAAAGACATTTTTCATACCGTATATTGCGAGCCGTGAAAAATCGTTTTGGCTCTACGAATGAAATAGGCATTTTTGAAATGAGGGAACAAGGACTTGTTGAGGTAGAAAACCCCTCAGAAGTATTTTTGAAGGGAAGACCTGTGGACTCTTACGGAACGGTGGTTACAGCCGCTATGGAGGGTACAAGGCCCGTGCTCATAGAAATACAGGCACTTGTTACATATTCTCCCGCAGGATTCGCAAACAGAGTCATGACCGGAATAGATAAAAACAGGGCATCCATGCTTATTGCTGTACTTGAGAAGAAGGCGGGCCTGGGCATTCAGAGCTCGGATGTATTTATAAATGTCACGGGTGGGCTGCAGCTGAGGGAGCCGGCATCTGACCTGGCAATACTGTGCGCTGTGGCATCAAGCTTCAAGGAAATTCCCGTGGATTTCAAAACTGTGCTCATAGGCGAGGTTGGTCTCACAGGAGAAATAAGAGGTGTCAATTCCATCGAGAAAAGACTGACAGAGGCGCAGAAAATGGGATTTGAAAGGGCGGTAATCGCAGAGTCAAACGACACCATCAAGGATATAAACATGGAGATAATACATGTAAACAACATCAGACAGGTGATGGACCTGCTGTTTTAAATATTAAAATACGGAGAGAATTAATGTTAGATTTTTTAAGAAAAGAAGGAATCAGAGAAAGTCTGATAAATGAAATAGAAAAATTCAGAAAGTCTTACAAGGTGGA
>DNNV01000016.1 GCA_003497505.1 Clostridiales bacterium
TTTCGTATTTTACATATTTTATTTACGGGATATATTTCAACCTCATCACCCTTTTTAAGGGTTCCTGAAATCAATGTTCCTGTGATAACTGTACCAAAGCCTGTAATGGAAAACACCCTGTCTATAGGGAGCCTTGGAATTGTATTTACATTTCGTTCTTCAACCTCTGTTTCTGTTTGCTCCACAATGAGCTCTATGAGCTTGTCAATTCCGTAGCCTGTCTTTGAGGACACCTCCGTCATTGGTGCATTTTCAAAAAATGTTCCCTTCAGTTCCTCCTTTATATCTTCTTTAACAAGCTCCAGCCATTCGGGGTCAATGAGATCGTACTTTGTCAATACAACAATTCCCTTCTTTAATCCAAGCATGTTGAGGATATTCAGATGCTCTACAGTCTGAGGCATCATTCCCTCATCTGCAGCCACAACAAGCAGAACCATATCCATTCCTATTACGCCGGCAAGCATGTTTTTCACAAATTTCTCATGCCCGGGCACATCAATAATCCCCGCCGTATTGCCGTCAGGCAGATCAAAATATGTAAATCCCAAATCTATGGTTATACCTCTTCGCTTTTCTTCCTCCCACCTGTCGGTCTCACGTCCGGTGAGCGCCTTTATCAATGTGGTCTTACCATGGTCAATGTGCCCGGCAGTGCCTATAATTATATTTTTCATTTGTCCTCCAGGCCGAATATGTTTTTAAATGCATGCAATATCAATTCTTCCTCTCCATCTAAAACGGTTCTCATGTCCATAATCAAGCAGTCATTCACGACTCTGCCCACAACGGGATGCTCTTCATGTCTTAAAAGCCTCTCCAGCGATGATGTTGTTATGTTCAGAGGTCTCACAGACAAAGCGAAGCTCTCAATTCTTTCAAGAGGCAGTGAGCCCCCGCCAATTTGAGATTCACATTCAACAATATTTATTTCACATGAACTTCCGACCTGGTCAGTCAGCATCCCTTGCATCATTTCTGCCTGCTTTTTTATTTCTTCGGAACTTCTGTTGATTAATTTCAAAACAGGAATATTTCTTACGGCTCTTTCTTCGTCCATATACTCGTGGAATACGGCTTCCAGCGCAATAGCCGTGAATTTGTCTATGCGGAGAGCACGAGTCAGAGGATGCTTTTTTATTTTGTCAAGCAAAGCCTTTTTCCCCACTATTATTCCTGCCTGTGGGCCTCCCAGCAGCTTGTCACCGCTGAAGCACACAATATCAGCTCCCGCCTTTATTGATGCCTGCACAGTAGGCTCGTATGACAGTCCATACTTGCTCAGGTCAACAAGCACGCCGCTGCCTATATCTTCTATGAGCGGTATACCTTTCTTTTTAGATAGCTCCGCAAGTTCTTCAATACTTACAGACTCTGTGAATCCCACAATCCTATAGTTGCTGGTATGCACCTTTAGAAGTGCTCCTGTTTCTTCGTTTATAGCATCTTCATAGTCATACAGATGCGTCTTGTTGGTTGTTCCCACCTCCACAAGAGAGCATCCGCTCTGACTCATTACGTCAGGAACTCTGAAGGAGCCTCCTATTTCAACAAGTTCACCTCTTGACACAATAACTTCCCTGTCCCTGAAAAGAGCCGAAAGTATGAGTAATACCGCAGCGGCATTGTTATTTACCGCCATTGCGGATTCCGTTCCCGTTATTTTTGCAATCAGCCTTTCAAAGTGGGAGTATCTTGACCCTCTCGCTCCTGACTCCAAATCGTATTCGAGGTTCGAATATCCCGTAACAAGCTCTGTCACCCTTGCTGCAGCCTCCTGGGATATAACCGCTCTTCCCAGATTTGTATGTAAAATTGTACCTGTACCATTTACAACTCTTTTCATGCGCATGGCTGCATAGCTGTTAACCTCTGCATTAATACCTTGTTCCACATTTTCAATCCTGTTTATTATGGCATTTTCATCATCCGAAGCATTGATAAAATCCCTGATTTCCTCAGTGACCTTTCTCGCCGCCTCAAGCACATACTCTCTGTTCACATAAGCACAAAGCTCTTTTATAGTTTCTGATTCCATGAGAACATCAACCTTCGGAATCAATCTGTAATATTTGTTCTTTTCCATTCCCTCTCCTTAGTTTGTGGATCAGCCTTTAATCACAATACATTTTTCCTGTTTTTCTATAACCCTTCCCACCAAATCAAAATCTGTATCAAGACTTTCTTTTAATTTTCCCATAATTTCTTCCGCATATTTTTCATTTACTGAGAACAGAAGTCCTCCCGATGTCTGCGGGTCATATGCCAAATCAACATATTGCTCATCAACTCCATCAGCATTCACCCTGTCCTTGAAATAATCTCTGTTTCTGTATGCACCTGCAGGCACAAGCCCCATTTGCGCATATTCAAACACATCCTCTATTACAGGCGCATTTTTTATATCAATAACAAATGTAACACCGCTTGCCTCTGCCATTTCCACAGAATGTCCCGCAAGGCCGAAGCCCGTAATATCGGTGCAGCAGTTTATGGGATAATTTTCTATTGCTCTTTTTGCATTCTTATTTAATGACGCCATTGCATGTATTGCTTTTGCCTCCGCATTTTCAGAGCACATTCCTGCCTTGTATGCTGTATTGATTATGCCAGTTCCCAAAGGCTTTGTGAGTATGAGCACATCTCCCGGTTTTGCTCCGAAGTTTTTAAATATTTTATCCGGATGTATAAAGCCTGTCACACACATTCCGTACTTGGGCTCGTCGTCCTCAACGGAATGGCCCCCGGCAATTGTAGCTCCCGCTTCTATGACCTTGTCCGCTCCGCCCTTTAATATTTCAGCCATGATATCAGGGCTGAGGCAGTTGGGAAATCCAATTATGTTCAGGGCAAGAGCAGGCTCTCCACCCATTGCATATACATCACTCAGGGAATTTGCAGCCGCAATCTGACCGAATGTATATGGATCATCAACTACAGGTGTGAAAAAATCCACAGTCTGTATCATTGCAATATCATCATTTATTTTATACACACATGCATCATCGGATGTTTCCAACCCAACAATTAACTTATCATTTTTAAATTTCGGCAGCTTGCCCAGAACCTGGGCAAGGGTCTCAGGACCTATTTTGGCCGCTCAGCCCGATGATTTTGTCATCTGCGTCAAACGTACGTTTTCTATAGACATAACACCCTCCATATATCTTTAATCAACTGTAATATAATCTTTAATTTTCTCGAAGGTTTTTTCACCTATCTCTTCGATTTTTTTTATTTCTTCCACTGAACGAAATAAGCTTTTGTTTCTGTATTCAACAATCCTCTGGGCATAAACAGGTCCGATGCCCGGAAGTGAATCCAGTTCATTTGCCGAAGCCGTGTTTATGTTTATGAGCTTGCTGCTTTCAGAAACATCTGAAGTCTCATCCTTCGTCAGTATGTATATTTTTTCCCCGTCTGTAAGCTTTCTCGCCTTATTCAAGCTCTTTGTGTTAGCGGCTTCCTTT
>DNNV01000019.1 GCA_003497505.1 Clostridiales bacterium
CCCGATGTGAATTTATTCAAAAATTCTTGGTGTTTTGCCAGATTCCAGCTTCTTTAAGATTTCCTGTGGATTCTCAAATTTGCTTAAGAAGATCATAGCAGCGATTACATATGGCTTGTAGCTTGCTTCTTTGTAAAGAGGAATTCTGTATCTATCAAATACTGTGGCATCAACCTCTCCTTCCTTGCAGCTAACTCCTGTTATATCTGCAGGTAAGCAGTGTAGGTACAATGCCTTGCCATCTTTGGTAGTCTTCATCAGCTCTTCAGTGCATGCCCAGTCTTTATGCTCTGCATTCTGAGCCAGCAATTTCTTTTCAAGCTCTTTTATTTCGTCAAATTTTCCGTCCCCGTAAAGAATTGTTCTTTCTTCCATAGCCGCAAACGGGGCCCAGCTCTTTGGATAAACTATGTCTGCATCCTTGAATGCCTCAGCCATGGAGTTTGTCTTTGTAAATGATCCGCCATATTGTTCAGCATTCTTTTTTGCAACTTCTTCAACCTCAGGCATTACTTCATATCCTTCCGGATGAGCAAGAACTACTTCCATTCCAAATCTTGTAAGCAATCCGATTATTCCCTGAGGAACTGACAGCGGCTTACCGTATGAAGGTGAATATGCCCATGTCATGGCAATCTTCTTTCCTTTAAGATTCTCTATTCCGCCGAATTCATTTATCAAATGCAGTGCATCTGCCATTGTCTGAGTTGGGTGGTCAATATCACACTGCAGATTTACTATTGTAGGTCTCTGCTCTAAAACTCCATCATTGAAGCCTTCTTCAACATATTCGGCAACCGCCTTCTGATATGTGTGGCCTTTTCCTATATACATGTCATCTCTTATACCGATAACATCAGCCATAAATGAAATCATGTTTGAAGTTTCCTTTACAGTTTCACCGTGAGCTATTTGAGATTTTCCTTCATCCAGATCCTGTATTTCCAATCCTAAGAGGTTACATGCAGAAGCGAAAGAGAATCTTGTCCTTGTTGAATTATCTCTGAATAATGAAATTCCCAATCCTGAATCAAAAATTTTGGAGCTGATGTTGTTTTCTCTCATATATCTGAGAGTTTCAGCAACCGTAAATATTGCTTCCAGTTCATCCTGCGTCTTATCCCATGTTAAGAAAAAATCATCCTGATAAAGATTTTTGTAGTCCAATTTTTTTAGTTTCGCTAATAATTCATTAAAATTTTTGTTCATTGTTTTCTCCCTTTTCATTTTAATTTTTTATTTATTGTTTATTTATTTGGATATAATCCGTTCCACACCACATCTCTGTAGTGGTCAAAATACGTATCTCCCTCTGTGCTGAAGCAAAGAACAACAGAATTTTCATCAAGTTTCAATTTTTTCTTCATTTCCTTCAGCTCTTCAAGCTTCATAACCTGAGAAACCACTCCGGCAGTTGCTGCGCCGCTTTCACCCGAAATAATTCTCTCGTCTCCCTTGAGAGGATTCCCCAAAACTCTCATACCATGAGCAGCTGTTGCGTCAGGAACGGAAAGGAAGTTCTCACAATTTGCATGAAGCACTCCCCAACCGATCGTAACAGGTTCACCGCAAGCAAGTCCTGCCATTATTGTGTTCATCTCTCCGGTTACGGGGTGAAGCTTGCCGTCATCGGCCTTTGCAGTCTTGTAAAGACAAGCGGCCTTATCAGGTTCGACTATTGTGATTAAAGGCTTATCATCAGGATAAATCGAACTGAAAAATCCTGTAACTGCAGATGCAAGAGAACCGACTCCGGCCTGAAGGAATATGTGTGTAGGTTTCTTGTTCTGCTCCTTAAGCTTCAGATATGCCTCATAAGCCATTGTCATGTAACCCTGCATAATCCATCTCGGAAGATCCTCGTATCCTTCCCAGGAAGTATCCTGAACCATTACATATCCGTTTTTTTCAGCAAGGTCATTGCAGAATCTCACAGTATCGTCGTAGTTCATTTCCGTAACTTCACAGAATGCTCCGTGAGCTCTGATTTTGTCAACTCTTTCCTGAGCGCTTCCCTTGGGCATATATACAATTGCTTTTTGCTTAAGCTGTTCAGCAGTCCATGCAATTCCTCTTCCATGGTTTCCGTCGGTTGCTGTAATAAATGTGATTTCTCCCAACTCTTTTTTAATTTCATCTGATATTAAAGTTTTATATGGAAGTTCTTCTATATTTTTACCTAACTTGTTTGCTATATATTGACCGATGGTAAAGCTTCCGCCTAAAACTTTAAATGCATTCAATCCGAATCTGTGGGATTCATCCTTCACAAATAAATCTTTCAAGCCTAAATACTTTGCCAGTTCTTTTAATTCAACCAAGGGTGTCTCTGCATATTGTCCAAAGCTTGAATGAAATTTAAGAACCTTCTTTGCAACATCCTCATTCAAAAAGCTTAAATCAGCTATTTCTCTTGTTGAGATGTCGTTCTGTACTAAATCATATTTAACAGTCATTTTACTTACCTTTCTGCAAATTTATTTTATATAATAAGTGTAGCAATTTGCATGCCAACTTTTTCGAACATTTTAACCGTATTTTTATAGTTTTGTTTAAATGAAAAATTTTATTCCTTTAAATTTCAACATGTCCAATTTAAGACTATTTTTTTATTTATTTATAGTTCTCGAGAATTTACCGGCTATTTTATCATTTTGATAAATATTATCATATTGATAATTAATTTATGTTTTATTTTATTTGCATAGTGTTGTATTGCGGAATTTCTTAAAGGTTGATTTTTGAATTGTATTTTATTTAACAACACATTTATATACATCT
>DNNV01000014.1:0-3227 GCA_003497505.1 Clostridiales bacterium
TCATAAACATCAGAAGCATGAAATTGAATATTTAAGGAGGTGAAAAATTGGAGATAAACAAATATAGCACGACTTATCCTGCCAGCAAGGAAGAAGCGGATTACTCAAAGCTTCAAACGAAAAAAACAGGCCTGGATATGCAGGATTTTCTGAACCTTATAGTTGCTCAGATGTCAAATCAGGACCCAATGAACCCTGTGGAAAATACGGACTTCATAGCTCAGATGGCACAGTTTTCAGCACTAGAGGCAATGTCTGATTTGCGCGAAGTGTCAATGCAGGGACAGGTTACATCCCTTATTGGTAAGAATGTGGTTGTTGCAGATTACAACAGCAGGGGAGAGCTGGACATTCAGGAAGGCATTGTACAGAGGGTTACACTGCACGGCAGTGAAGCAATCCTGTATGTAAATGATAAGGAATATAGATATTCAAATGTCATGGAAATTAAGGAAATATCAAAGAAGGAAGAAAATCCCGTTGAAAAAATACTGACGGACATTCTTGAGGAAACAAAAAAAGTAAACAAAACGACAACGGATACAGAGGAAAATCAGGAAGTAGAGCAGCCTTAACCGACGTTGCCGGAGGAACCGCAGTTGTCGGAGGTGCCTGCGGGAGGAGAATAAGGCAGGTGATATAATGACAGATATAAACTTTATAAAAAAACTCAGCAGTCTTAACAGCAATATACAGTCCAATCCGGCTGTAAAAAACAGGGATGATGTAAATTCAGCCTTTAAGGAGCTGCTGGACAGAAAAATAAACGGAAACTTATGTGAAGAAAAGGTAGTTTTTTCGAAGCATGCTGTTGAAAGAATAAAGGAAAGAAATATTGACGTAAGCGCCGAAGTTGAGGAAAAACTTAGCGAGGCGGCAGAGCAGGCTAAGGAAAAAGGACTGAAAAATGTGCTTGTGATGATGGAAAACCACGCATTTATAATAAGCACGTTGAACAACAAGGTCATAACAGCTTTAGACAGCAATGACCTGAAAGAAAATATATTTACAAATATAGATGGAGCTGTGATAAAATAGCCGGTCCATTTTGGAGGCTACGATCCCGATTTCTTGACGGATCTGAACAGCAATAATAAAAGGAGAATAATTATTATGATGAAAGCACTTTATTCTGGCGTTTCGGGAATGAGAACACACCAGATAAAAATGGACGTAATAGGTAATAACATAGCAAACGTGAATACATATGGGTACAAAACACAGAGAGCTACCTTCAGAGATATTTACTACCAGCAGATAAAAAATCCAAGCGCCGGTGGTGCTGACAGGGGAGGAACCAACGCAGGCCAGGTGGGGTATGGAGTTCAGATTGGTTCTGTTGATACAATCCATGCAATAACAGGATATACTCCCACAAATAAACCTACAGACGTCTACATAAACGGAGAGGGATTCTTCGTTGTCGAAGCGTCAACAGGTGAAAGATTGTATACGCGCCTTGGTGCTTTGGGATTTGATTCATCAGGAAATATGGTGGATGTTAATGGCTCAAGAGTTTATGGATGGAACACAACACCGCCTGCGATTCCAGACGCTTCGAAGCCTATTGAGGCTATTAAGCTTCCTGATCCTGGTACTGATTATAAGTTTAATAATATAACCATAAATCCGGACGGAACTATAACTGCATTGCACAGTTACATCGGCACTACAACGCCGGCACCGGATGATAAAATCGTAACATTGGGACAGGTTGCTGTTGCAAACATCCAAAACCAGGATGCTCTTGTAATGGAGGGAAACTCCTACTACAGAGCAAGCCCCAACACAGGAAATATTACATATGAAGTGCCGGGTTCAAAAGGTTCGGGAACAGGTTCGCTGGTTGCAGGTGCTCTTGAAATGTCAAATGTGGATTTGGCAAATGAGTTTTCGGACATGATTATCACACAAAGAGGATTCCAGGCAAACACAAAAATAATTTCGGTTGTTGACCAGATGCTTGAAGAGCTGGTTAACCTGAAGAGATAGTAGATAGAAAAGAGTGGATGGGCTGTAGCTTTTCATGCTCATCCACTGCTATGAGAAATAAAGGCATTAACTATGCTCACAAGCAGTTGTGAACGTATTTAATACTTTTATTAAAAAATATAGGAGGACTTCTATGGTAGAAGTTGTTGGAATTAACGGAGAGGCTTTTTTACTCAATGCGGCCTTAATAGAAAAAATTGAATTTATACCGGAAACAAAAATTACTTTAACAACAGGCAAATATTATCTTGTAAAAGACACGAAGACAGAACTTATAAGTAAGGTAATAAAATACAATCATCAGATAATAAACGGCGTAACTGCAGAATAGCATAAGAGGTGGGACATGAATATATCATTTTTAATTGGGTTGTTTTCAGGATTCGCACTGGTAATTTACGGAGTATTAGAAAGCGGCACGAGTACAAGCCAGGTTATATCAAGCTTTATCAATCTTCCAAGTGTGTACATTACATTTGGAGGAGCCATATCGGCAACAGTAATGTCGGTTCCGGTGAGTTATTTAAAGGAAGTACCTAAAAATCTTAAGGTACTTATGAAGAAAGAAAAAATAAATCTCAGCACTTACATTGACTCTATAGAAGAGCTGGCTAAAGAGGCCAGGCTGAAGGGGCTTTTGGTCCTTGAGGAGAAAATCAAGACTTTGGACCTTCAGGATGAATTTCTAAAATATTGTGTCATGCTTATAGTTGATGCAATTGAGCCTACAAAAGTCCGGGCACAGATAGAGAATGAAATAGACTGCATTGAGTCTAGGCATTCTGCTGCTTGGAAAGTTTTTGATACCTTGGGTTCCTTCGGGCCTGCATTTGGTATGTTAGGAACATTGGTTGGGCTTATAAATATGCTTGCCAACATGAATGCCGATGGCGGGGCGGATGCACTTGGACAGGGAATGTCAGTTGCATTGGTAACAACATTTTACGGATCGATACTTGCAAATATGATATGCGCTCCTATTTCCAACAGACTGAAAGCGAAGCATGATGAAGAAATGGTTGCAAAGGAACTGATAATGGAAGGAGTCCTTTCTATACAGTCAGGGGAAAATCCTAAATATATACGAGAAAAGCTTAATTCGTACGTAACCTATGAGGGCAGAAATCTATCCGGAGAAACATCCGAAGTAGGTGGAAGTAACGAAGAAAAAGGAAGAAAAAAAGCTAAGAGGACTAAAAAATAAAGACATTAAAAATTATAATAAGTAGGGGCTA
>DNNV01000014.1:3389-5103 GCA_003497505.1 Clostridiales bacterium
TAAGTAGGGGCTATTATGGCGAGAAAGAAAAGATCAGATACCGGCGGAGGCGCAAGCTGGATGGAAACATACAGTGACATGGTAACATTGCTGCTGACATTTTTCATATTGCTTTACGCTATGTCAACAGTTGATGCGGCAAAATTTGCAGCTATAGTTGCGTCATTTTCCAAGCAGATGAATCCGGAGGTTTATTATTCACAGGGGGCTCCTTCCGACAGAGACGGAGAAGGAGAGGTACCAGAACTGACTAAGAATCCACAGGAAACAGATGAAATGGATCAGCTTTACACGCTGCTTAAGCAATATGTTGATGAAAACAATCTGCATGAGCAGGTTGAGGTAAGCCGGAGTGAAGAATATGTATTCATACGATTTTCAGATACTGTTACATTCAGAGGCTACAGCGATATATTGGAGACAAGCGGAAAACAGGTACTGGATGTACTGGGCGAAGGCTTGAAAATGGTTGATGAATATGTTGAGGAAGTTATAATCGCAGGACACACTGCAGAGGTAGCATATGACAGAACCGATATTGACCGTTCGCTGTCAACAGACAGGGCGAATGTGGTGCTCAAATATCTAGAGAATAAAAATGTAATATCTCCGGCGAAATATTTGTCCATCGGTTACGGATTATACAGTCCTATTGCCGATAACAGTACAGCCGAAGGAAGAGCAAAGAACAGAAGGGTTGAAATATATATAAGCAGGAAGGGATACCCTATAAGCTATACAAAGAAGATACAGGAAACAATAAATAAAGATATAAACTCTAATGAAGCGGAATACAAGAGCAACACTTATATAGATTAGCAAAAATTATGGAATGAGGGCAATTTATATGGCAGAAATACTATCACAGAGCCAGATAGACGAACTGCTCAACAATCTGAGCAGCGGTGATGTTAGCATACAAGAGCTGGAATCCAGCGAAAAGAAAATTAAAGAATATGATTTCAGAAGTCCTAAAAAAATAACCAAAGAAACCATAAAATTGCTAAAGGGTATTTATGAAAATTACTGCAGAATGGTTACATCACAGCTTACATCAAGCCTTAGGCTTATGTGCGATGTTACGGTTGAGCAGGTGGAGGAAAGCATATTTCATGAATTTAACAACGCTTTGGATGACTATGTTTTGATGGGGCTTATAGATGTGAAATATCCTGATAAGACCATGGCTGACAGCCAGATTTTGATGGAGGTGTCAAAACCACTTTCATTTGTAATTATTGACAGACTCTTAGGCGGAAGCGGTGAGGAATATGGGAACCTAAGAGATTATACTGATATTGAGCTGTCTCTGCTCGGCAACATGATAAAGCAGCTTGTGAAGCTGATGGGAGGAACATGGGAAAGCACCATGGAAATCGAGACAGAGCTTTCTAAAGTTGAGACAAATGCAAGGTTCATTCAGTCAATAAACTACAACGATACAGTAGTTATAATTGTGCTAAATGTCTCATTGAATCAATCTAACGGAAAACTCACAATTTGTATACCTTCAAGTATTTTAGATGAAATATTCAAAAAAGCAAGTACGATGCTAAGGAATAATAACAAAAGGTCAGAGCAAAGCATTGAAGAGCAAAGAGCTGCTATTATGGATTCATTGAAATTTTCAAAGCTTACTGTGGCAGGTACGCTGGGAAATGCGCAGGCTACATTGCAGGATGTGGTTAATATGCAGGTTGGTGATTTGATAATT
>DNNV01000014.1:5247-13337 GCA_003497505.1 Clostridiales bacterium
TTTTGGATAAAAGGGCTAATGCCGATGTGGATATCAATGTTGACGGTGAAAAATGGTTTGAAGGAAAGTGGGGAACCAGAAGAAATAAAGGTGTAATAAGGATAAACAAAATTATACGTTGAGGAGCTATATATGTTAAACGAAAAAATATTTTCTGATATGGAACGGGATGTAATAGGAGAAGTAATGAATATAAGCTTGGGCTCTTCTGCTACGTCACTGTCCTCGCTGCTTGGAAAACGGGTCGAAATAACAATACCGAAGGTTAATGTTATTGAAGCAAGGGATCTGAGCTATGAAAACTTGGAGCCGGCAATCGGAGTTGAGATAAATTACGTTGAGGGCTTAACAGGTGTAAATCTGATGATATGGAAGAGGATGGATGCAAAATCCATTATAGAAATACTTCTTGGTCAATCTATTCCGGATGATGAATTTGAGATGGATGAAATCAATACAAGTGCCATATGTGAGGTTATGAACCAGATGATGGGTTCCGCAGCAACTGCATTATCGGATTTTCTTGGAAAACCAATCAATATTTCAACTCCGATGGCATATGAAATAGATGACAAAACAGAGTTTAAAAACAAATATTTCATGGACGATGATGTAATAGTTGCAGTGAGCTTTGAGCTTTTCATCGAAGGCAGTGTTCAAAGCCAGTTTATTAATGTAATGCCGGTATCTTTAGCAAAGGATATAATATCTAACTTCCTCAAGGGTGCGGATGTTGTAGAACATGAAGCCGGTGCAGTAGATGAGCAGCAGGTTGAATATGCCGTAAAAGGGAATAAGCAGGAAATCTATGAAGAAGACGACGATGAAGAAGATGAATATGAGTATGAAGAAAAACCTTATGTGGAAAGAGTACCTGTAAAAAGCAGCATGCCTAAGAAAATAAAGCCTAGAAAAAAGGAGCAACAGCCTGTCAGCGTAAGAGCCATAGCGCTGGAAGAAATTGAGGGAGAGGATATGCTGTCTGACGAGCAGATGTCAAACCTTGAATTAATACTGTCGGTTCCTCTGGAAATAAGCGTAGAAATAGGAAAAACCAAGAGACAGATAAAAGATATTCTCGAATTTGCTCAGGGTACAATAATAGAGCTTGACAAGCAGGCAGGAGCACTGGTTGATATTATTGTCAACGGGCAGCTCATAGCAAAGGGTGAGGTTGTCGTTGTAAATGATAACTTTGGAGTAAGAATAGTCGAAATAGCAAAAAAAGATGAACTAATTAAAATAACATTATAAGGAGTAAGTGGAGGAAAAAATGGAAGGTAAAATATTAATAGTTGATGATGCCGCATTTATGAGAATGATGATTAAGGATACGCTGAAAAAGAACGGTTATGAAAATTTGCTTGAGAGCCCTGATGGAGAGATAGCTGTTCAGATGTATAAGGCGGAAAAACCTGATCTGGTTATAATGGACATTACAATGCCAAATAAAAACGGACTTGAGGCCCTGAAGGAAATAAAGGAAATGGACCCAAACGCCAAAATTGTAATGTGCTCAGCTATGGGACAGGAGTCAATGGTTGTGGAAGCAATAAGAAGCGGTGCTAAGGACTTCATTGTAAAGCCATTTAAGGCTGACAGAGTGCTTAAAACAGTTCAAGGTATACTTGGATAGGGGCTGATTAGAATAAAGGATATTTTATCGCTTATACTTTCGATTGCAGGTATAGCCATTGTGCTTGTTTTAACCTATTACAGCACAAAATGGCTTTCGACAAAGACCAATTTAACATTAAGGTCAAAATACATTAGCATTGTGGACAGGATAATGCTGGGACAAAGTAATTTTCTTGCCATTGCTGAAATAGACGGAAAGTTTTATCTGTTGGGCATCACTGAAAAGGGCATAAATATTTTAAAGGAACTAGATAACTTTAAGCCTTCCGAGGGTGCTATCTTGGAAAAACAGGCAGATTTCAGCAAGATGCTGGACAAGTTTTTGAAAAAATAACCTTGCGAGAACAGAAATGATTAAATACTTAAAAAAATATAGATTTATAACAATTGTGATTTTAATGATGCTTGCCAGAATAAAGACAGCATATGGCGGAGTCATAAACATGGACATAAACGGTAATGCGGCAGAAACAGTGGAGATTTTAGTTCTTCTTACTGTTATGACGCTTCTACCGTCAATATTGATAATGATGACATCATTCACAAGAATAATTATTGTACTGTCATTTTTAAAAAATGCCATGGGACTTCAACAGACGCCCCCAAACCAGGTATTGGTGGGAATTGCACTGCTTCTGACACTGTTCGTAATGTCTCCGGTAATAGATGAAATAAATACGACGGCATATGAACCGTATAAAAACGAAGAGATAACACAGAAGGAATTTTATGACAAAGCATCACGGCCGCTGAAGGTATGGATGCTTAAGCAGACAGGAAAAAGTGAGCTTCAGATGTTTACGGACATGGCAAACAGTGAGGAAATAAATAATGCCGAGAATGTGGGAGAGCTTCCTATAACAGTAATTATACCGTCCTTTATAACCAGCGAGCTGAAAAGGGCATTTATAATAGGATTTTTGCTCTACATACCGTTTTTGGTTATCGATATGATAGTATCCAGTGTGCTTATGTCAATGGGAATGATGATGTTGCCACCTGTAATGATTTCAATGCCATTCAAGATACTGCTGTTTGTCATTGTGGACGGATGGTCGCTTCTGTTTAAGACGCTGGTTACAACTTTTAATTTTTAACCATAGGAGAAAAGCATGAGCATTTCACTTACAATGGAGATAATGCAGGCTGCCGCCGCCACGGCAATCAAGATTGGAGCGCCGATTTTGATTGTAAGCTTGATAATCGGACTGGTAATAGCAGTATTTCAGGCAGCAACCCAAATACATGAGCAGACGTTGACGTTTGTTCCGAAGCTTTTTATTACGGCAATAATACTTATAATGGCGGGACCATGGATGATGGAAGTAATGGCTGACTTTACATACTACATATTTGAGCTGATGCTTACGGTTCATTGACGGAGATTGTATGGAACTTTCAGGAGATTTAACGTATTTTTTATTAATATTGGCGCGAATGAGCGGTTGTGTGTTTTTCAATCAGATATTTGGAAGAGGAAATCTTCCTATGTCACTTAAAACGGGCATAAGCTTGTTTTTAACCATAACTGTGTACGGCATGATGCCACCTCAGGGAGATATGGCAGTGGGTTCAATTATAGAATATGCCGTACTTATAGCCAAGGAATTATTTTTGGGTTACATAATAGGCTACATTATAAGCCTGTTTTTTTCTACAGTTGTAATAAGCGGCGAAATACTGGACATGCAGATGGGCATGTCAATGTCTAAGATATACGATCCACACAGCAATTTGTCGATGGGTATATCCGGAAGCTTCCTGAATATTATTCTTCTGCTGGTGTTCTTCGGAGCAGATGGACACCTGACGCTTATACATATATTTATTACTTCATGTAAAATGATAGGAATAGGAAAATTTTCAATACCACACGACCTGTTTTACAGCATGGTGGAAATGTTTCAGGAAATACTCATACTTGCTCTGAAGCTTGCCATGCCTGTTATAGCTGTTGAAATAATACTTGAATCAGGTATTGGAATATTGATGAAGGCAATTCCCCAGATACAGGTTTTCTCTGTAAATGTCCAACTTAAAATTTTAGCTGGGCTTATGCTGATAATAGTTTTGATACCTGTGTTTGCAACATTTATAGACAAAACGATAACATTGATGTTTGATACTATGAGAAACAGCTTAAGTATGTTGATAACATAGAGGGATATATGGCAGGCGAAGATAAAACCGAAAAGGCCTCCCCCAAGAAGCGGAAGGACGAAAGGAAAAAGGGAAATATTTTTCAAAGTAAAGACGTGGTAACCGTGGGAGTAATTGCGGTATCCTTTACCATACTTAGATTCTGGTCCTCACATATTTACAGATACACATCAGATGTGTTGTATAAATATATTTCTCTTATGCCTTCAACTCACAGCATAACAGATACATTTGTAGTCATGACACTTAAGGACATAGCCTTTGCAGTCTTTGCCTCAGGCGGACTCCTGATGGCAGCGGTTATACTTTCAACAGTGGTTTTTACAGGGGCGCAGACGAGATTTTTGATTACAAGAGAAAATATAAAGTTCAAATTTTCAAAGCTGAATCCGCTGTCTGGCATAAAAAGGATGTTCTCACTCCGTGCCGTTGTGGATGTGCTGAAAAATTTGATTAAAATAACAATATTGGGATATGTGATTTATTCATCCATCATAGACAGGCTGCTGCAGGTGCCTAAGCTGTCCTCAGTAAGTCTGCTGTCGGGAATCGAATTTATATCATCCTCAATAATGGCTATTATAAAAAGTGTGATAATAGCATTCGCGGCAATTTCGGCATTTGATTTCTTCTATTCTTGGTGGGAATATGAGAAAAAGATTATGATGAGCAAGCAGGAAGTCAAAGAAGAGTACAAGCAGCTGGAGGGAAATCCTCAGATTAAGGGAAAAATCAAGGAAAAGCAGCGGGCCATGTCAATGTCAAGAATGATGCAGCAGGTACCGAAGGCGGATGTAATAGTAAGAAACCCAACGCACTATGCTGTAGCCATTAAATATGATATTGAAAAAGACAATGCACCTGTAGTTGTAGCCAAGGGAATGGATGAGCTTGCATTGAGGATAATCGGTAAGGCAGAGGAGCACAGCATCAGTATTGTTGAAAATGTTCCTCTTGCCAGAGCATTGTATGCCGGTGCGGAGCTAAACAGGGAAATACCGTTGGAATATTATGAACCGGTTGCAGAAATACTGGCATGGGTTTACAGGATTAAGAAAAAAGGATAACTATAATGAGAAGCATATTAAATAATTCTATTTCTCTATTTATAATTGCAGTAGTGCTTATGATAATAATTCCATTACCTCCGTTTATACTGGACTTAATGTTTATTATCAATATAGCGGTTTCAATAATCATACTGCTAACAACTATGTATATAAAAGAGGCTCTTGAATTTTCTGTATTTCCGTCTCTTTTGCTCATAACCACGCTGTTCAGGCTTTCGCTGAACGTTTCTTCAACCAGGCTTATATTGACGAACGGCGGGCATGCGGGAGCTGTAATAGCAACATTCGGTAATTTTGTTCTGCAGGGCAGTGCTGTAGTAGGATTTATAATATTTCTGATTATAGTGCTAGTACAGTTTATAGTAATTACTAAGGGTGCAGAAAGAGTTGCAGAGGTTACAGCGAGATTTACACTTGATGCAATGCCGGGTAAGCAAATGGCAATTGATGCCGACCTCAGCTCCGGTATTATTACAGAGCAAGAGGCGAAGAAAAGAAGGAGTAATATTCAGAGAGAAGCAGATTTCTATGGGGCCATGGATGGTGCCACAAAATTTGTTAAGGGCGATTCCATAATGTCCATTGTCATAACCGGCATAAACTTTGTGGGCGGTGTGATCATAGGAATGGTACAGGGCGGAAGCACATTCACAGAAGTGCTCCAGACATATTCAATAGCAACCGTGGGCGACGGGTTAGTTTCGCAGATACCTGCGCTTCTCATATCCACGGCAACAAGCATGATAGTAACAAGGGCCGCATCTGAATCAAGCCTCAATGTGGACCTGACAAATCAAATAAAGTCACAGCCTTTGGTTCTGATAATATCAGGTATAGTAATTTTGTCCATGGCAGCAATTCCTGGATTTCCCAAACTTCAGGTTGTTTCAATGGCAGCGGTATTCATATTTTTAGGCAGCAGGCTGCTGAAAACAAATTCTGCATCAATTGCCGCAGAGTATGAGGACGAAGAGGTTCATGAGGCAAGAAGTGCCGAATCAGAAGATGATTATTTCAGAAATATTGATAATATATATGAACTTATTCAGATAGACCCTATTGAAATGGAAGTTGGCTACAGCTTAATACCGCTGGTGGACGAATCCAGCGGTGGTAATTTTGTTGACAGGGTGGTTATGTTCAGGCGGCAGTTTGCACAGGAAATGGGAATGGTTGTTCCATCGGTGAGACTGAGGGACAATGGATACCTCAATCCAAACGAATATGTTATAAAGCTCAAGGGAGAAGAGGTTGCCAGAGGTGAAATATTGGTCGAATACTATCTTGCTCTGGACCCGGGCAGCTTAACCGGAGAAGTGGACGGAATTGAGACTATAGAGCCTGCATACGGAATACCAAGCAAATGGATTACAAAGGATAAGAAGGAAATCGCTGAAATATACGGTTATACGGTAATTGATCCGCTGTCGGTTCTCATAACTCACCTGTCGGAGATTATCAGAGTCCATGCTCATGAATTGCTGTCTAGGCAGGATTTGAACCAGCTTCTGGCAAATATGAAAAAAGGTAATGAGCTTCTTGTTGATGAGGTAGTGCCTTCCATATTGTCACACGGCAATCTTCAGAAAATACTGGGAAACTTGTTGCGTGAGGGCATACCTATAAAGGATTTGGATACAATTCTTGAAACAATAAGCGATTACGGAACGTCGGTTAAGGATACAGAAATGCTTACGGAATATGTTCGTCAGGCATTAAAGAGGACAATTACACACAAATGGTCTGAAGGTGGACAGATAAGAGTTATCACACTGAGCACAGATGTTGAGAAACTTATAATCAACGCTATAAGTAAGACGGATAAATCCTCTTATTTATCTATTGATCCCGATCTGATGCAAAAATTGGTGGGACAGCTCATAGAGCAAATAAACAGGCTTAAGAGCGAAATAAGCATACCAATTATTCTAACATCACCATTTGTGAGAGGATATTTCAGAAAGCTTTTGGATCAGTTTTATCCAAAGGCAGTTGTATTGTCCTTCAATGAAATTGACAATTCTGTTCAGATACAGGCATTAGGTAATATAGGAATTTAGATGAAAGAGTGATGCATATGATTTTAACTGATGAAAAAATTATAAGTGAAGAATATTTGTGGGAGCAGTATTATGCCACCAAGGATGTTCACATCAGGAACATGATAATTGAAAAGTACAGTTACTTAGTAAAAATAATAGCTCTTAAGCTCAGAGGTATATATCAGCAGTACGGAGATGTGGATGATATTGTTAATGAAGGAATTATAGCACTTATTGATGTCATAGAAAAATATGACATTACGAGAAACACTAAGTTTGAAACATATGCTTCAATACGAATAAGGGGTTCAATAATCGATTATGTAAGAAAGCAGGATTGGATACCCCGGAAGGTAAAAAATGACTACAAGGCTGTAAAAGAAGCGGAGGATGAGCTTTCAAATAAATTAGGTCGTGCACCCAACGAGATTGAAATAGCGGCACATCTCAATATGGACATCAAGGATTATAATCAGATAGTCAACAATGCATATGGTGCAAGCATGGTATCCTTTGAGGAACTTTTGGGAGAAGCAAACCTGCACGAGAAGGAAATCAGCAGCGGTTATGAGCCACCGGAACAGGAGCTTGAATCAAAAGAGTTGTATAAAACATTGATGGACAGCGTGGAAAACCTAAATGAAAAAGAGAAGCTCGTAATTTCTCTTTATTATAAGGAGGAATTAAAGCTTAAGGAAATAGCTGATATTATGAACATAAGCAATTCAAGGGTTTCTCAAATACATACATCTGCGCTGCAGAAATTGGAAAAGAACGTAAGAGACTACTTAAACGATAACGTTGAAAATAAAAAAAAGAAGAGGTGATAATATGTCAAGAGGTTTTTATGCTTTAACTTCAGGTATGCTGACACAGCAGAGAAAAATCGATATTTCAGGAAACAATATCGCAAATATGAATACAGCAGGATATAAGAGAGAGCAGACTGTGACAACAAGTTTTGGAAGCCTGTTTTTGCACAAGTACAAGCAGAACGGAATACATGAGGATGCGGAACCGTTAAATAATGTTTCAGTCATCAGGACAGCTTTGGAAAACTATACGGTGCATTCCCAAGGGACTCTGGAGGAAACAGGAAATATAACGGACTTTGCCATTATGGGAGCCGGCTTCTTTGCGGTGGACAACAATGGGCAACTTCTTTATACAAGGAATGGCA
>DNNV01000280.1 GCA_003497505.1 Clostridiales bacterium
ACTTGCTTCAATGTTTCAGTCCATAACACCAAGAACAGCGGGCTTTAATACAATCAACCTCGGTGAACTGTCGGAAGGAGGAGCCCTTCTGACGATATTGCTCATGATTATAGGCGGGAGCCCCGGTTCCACAGCAGGCGGCATTAAAACAACAACATTTATCACTCTTCTTGCAGGAGCATGGGCTTCGGCAAAGCAAATCCCGGATATTTCCGTATTCAAAAGAAGGCTTGAAACGGATTCCCTGAAAAAGGCAAGCGCAATAACAGTGATTTATATATCCGTATCACTGGCAGCAATAATGCTGATATGCACAATTCAGGATTTTTCATTAAAGGATGTAATGTTTGAAGTTTTTTCCGCGGTAGGAACCGTCGGGCTGTCACTTGGCATCACACCTAAGCTCAATTTTTATTCAAAGATAATAATAGCCCTTCTCATGTATTCCGGCAAGGTCGGAGTATTGTCAATGGCAGTCGTCATAGCAGAAAAAAGAGAGCCGGCACCATTGAGCAGGCCGTATGAAAAAATAATTATTGGATAGGAGAACAGTATGAAATCAGTATTAATTATAGGAATGGGCGCATTCGGGCGGCATCTGGCAGTTAAAATGACAGAGCTGAAAAATGATGTCATGATAGTGGATAAGGATTCTGCAATTATTGATGAAATGTCATCCATGGTAACAGATGCACAGATAGGAGACTGTACAAAGGAGGATGTTCTCAGAGCTCTCGGCGTTGGCAATTTCGACGTATGCTTTGTGACAATCGGAGATACGTTTCAGTCATCTCTGGAAATAACCTCTCTTTTGAAGGACTTAGGTGCTAAATACGTCATATCGAAGGCCAGCAGGGACATACAGGCTAAGTTTCTGCTTCGCAACGGTGCTGACGAGGTTGTTTATCCAGACAGGGATATGGCAGACAAATTAGCAGTGCGCTGCAGTGCAAACAATGTGCTTGATTATTTTTCTCTGACAGATGAATTCTCCATATTTGAAATACCTGCAATGCAAAGCTGGATTGGACGCAGTATAGTGGAGGCCAACATAAGGAAAAAATACCACATTAACATCCTGCTTGTTAAGAACGGCAGCAGCATAATGACCATGCCAAGGGCTGATTATGTATTCAAGGAAGATGATAAAATAATCGTAATAGGAAAAGCGGATGAAATTTTAAGGGTTGACGACAGTATACAATAATTTTGTAAAACAACCCGCCTAGTGTTCAGGCGGGTTGTGCCATGTTTCTACTCATCGGCAAACCGGTATCCAACTCCTATTTCAGTAAATATAAATCTTGGATTTGAGCTGTCTTTTTCTATTTTTCTTCTCAGCCCCGCCATAAAAACACGTATGCTTTTGGAATCTCCTGTTTCACCATATCCCCATACCTTTTTTGATATCTGACTGTGAGTTATGACCTTGCCGCGGTTTGAAACCAGCAACAGAAGAAGCTTAAACTCAATGGGAGTAAGGTGAACCTCTTCCTCCCCCACATATACCCTGTGCTTTTCGGAATCAACCGTCAGATAGTCAATTTTATACACACCTTCGTTCATTCCGCTATTTTCTCTTTCAAGCAGCCTCTCCATGACTCTTATTCTTGCAAGCATCTCTCCCATTGAAAACGGCTTAGTAACATAATCATTTGCTCCCGCATCCAAGGCAGATATTTTATCATTGTCCTGCTCTCTTGCAGAAACCACAATAATCGGGACTTCCGAAACATCCCGTATCTGATTTATTATTTCAACTCCATCCATGTCCGGCAATCCCAAATCCAATAAAATTACTTCAGGATTTTCCGTACAGAAGCTTAGTATACCCTGACTGCCGTTTTGTGCCAATAGAACGGTATATCCCTTTGCTTTCAATGCCATGGTCATAAAATTGGCAATTCTGCCGTCATCTTCAATAATCAGTATCTTTCGATTCATTGTTCGTCCTCCAGCGGAAGCATGACCTTGAATTCGGCTCCTCCGCCCTCTGTATTTCCTGCGCTTATTTTGCCTCCGTGAGCAGATACTATTTCCTTGCATATTGTAAGACCAAGGCCCACTCCCAGACTGCCGTCCGCTATGTTGTTGCTCTGGTACGTTACAAAACCGTCAAATATTTTATCGATAACCGAAGGCTCTATACCCTTTCCGTTATCGGAAATCTTGAAAACAAATAAATCTCCCTCCCTGTACGCCTTGAAATCAACATGTGCGCCCTCTCCTGCATGCTTGTATGCATTATCCAAAAGATTGACAAGAACCTGCACTATTAATCTTCCGTCCACATTGAGCAGGACAATATCATCGGGAACATATACGCTCAGCCTTTCCGGTGCTGTCAGTTGAGGAAGCATTGTCAGCGTCTGGTTGACAATATCGTCAACAGCCTCGAAGTTCCTTGCAATGTTCAGCCTTCCTTCGCTTATGCGGGTCATATCAAGTATGTTCTGTACCGTCATAACCAGCAGCGTTGACTCCTCATGAATATCTGCCGCAAGCTTTTTAACTGTTTCCTCTCCAAGGCTCTCATAGCTGTCCAATATAAGCTCGCTTGCTCCTTTTATAGCGGTGAGCGGTGTTCTTATGTCATGGGAAATACTCCTTAGAAGAGTGCTTTTCAGCCGCTCCCCCTCCATATCTATCTTGATTTTCTGCCTTTCTTCATATATGAACTCCCTGTCCAGCACAATTGCCATCTGATGCACTATGGTTTTAACAATCATATCATGCTCGCGGGACATTTGAGAATTTACATTTACAATCTGTACTTCCCCTCTTTTTTTGGCTACACCCTTTATAGGTATTAAAAGTATGTGTTCCTCTTTTATTTCCTCGTAATCGGGAATTCCTTCATTGCTGTATATTTCGGTATCATTGTCAAGCCGTATATAGCAGTCATATCCTGTATATTCCTTTATATAGCTTATTCCTTTTAAAATAATATTTTCATTTCCTGTCACATTAAAGAAACCTTTTGTAATCTCATAGAGAAGCTTGGCTGTCCTCTCATTGCTTTTTGAAATTTCGGTTTGGTACTGGAGCTTGGATGTAATCGTACTTGATATGAGAGATGCTGTAAGAAAAAACGCCATGAGCACAATATCTTTTGTATTGCTTATTGCAAGGCTATGAACCGGTTGAGTGAACAAGTAGTTAAACAGCATGACATTTATAATCGCAGCGATGGTGCTGTATACATACCCTCTGGTAACCGTCGAAACAAGCAGTACCCCCACAAGCAGTACCATCAATGTGTTTTCCTTGCCTATCCCCAGCTCATTTATGACAGCAGAAAAAACTGCAGACAAGACGCAGATTGAAATTACCTTGATAAAGTTGCCTATGCTATCCTTATTCATTAATTTCCCCTCATATTTGATTATTATATTATACCACATATTCTAAAAAAAGCACTTTCTCAATGTCTTGAAATTCATTTTGTTTATGATAAGATAATTAAAGCTGTGTATCAGTGGCAAATATGCCTCACGATACACAGCTTTTTAAATGTGTATTATATGCGGGTTATGGTCGGATTGCTGCCACATAATGGGCAGTCGGGGTCTTTATCCATATCTATAGAGTCAAATTCCATATCCATTCCGTCAAACAAAATGATTTTATTTTTAAGCAGTGTACCTGCTCCGGTAATAATTTTAAAGATTTCCGCAGCCTCAATAAATCCCATTACACCCGGAATGGCACCTAAAATCCCTTTTTCCGTAGGATTGATGAGGCGTTCATTCAGATTGGGATACAGGCATCTGTAGCAATGGCCTTGCTCAGGAATAATTGTTGTTGCCGTCCCGTCAAATTTCAGAACTCCTGCCTCCGCCAGTGGTTTCTTCATAAAAAAGCATGCATCGTTGAGCAAATATCTGGTAGAGAAATTATCCACCGCCGCAACAACAATGTCATAGTCCTTGATTATTTCATTGACATTTTCTCTGCTGAGATATTCCACATGAGTGTTTATACGTATGCCAGGATTCATTTTGCTGAGAGACAGCCTTGCTGATTCAGCCTTAAGCATTCCAATCCTCGACTCTCTGTGGAGTATCTGCCTGTTTAAATTACTTGCCTCGATAATATCGGAATCTGCCAGTCCTATTGTACCAATGCCTGCCCTAGTCAGAGCTATAGCCGCAGGAGATCCCAGTCCGCCTGCTCCCACAATCAGCACTCTTGCTTCGGATAGTTTTTCTGCTTCATTATTTAATACGACAAAATCACCGCAAAATTCATTTACTGCCCTTTCCTGCTCATTTTCACCGTATGAAACAAAATTCATATGCAGCAAGTCATATGCCAATATCTTATTATTCTCGTCGCACAAATTCAGGCACACCTTCACCGCTTCCACGGCACATGCAGTCCACCCCAAGGCAAGCGCAAAAGAAAATGGATTATTGATCTGTGCACACACTTCTAATGCACTTGCAAATGCATGAAGGCTGTCGGTGTCATTAAACACTTTCAGCATACCCTTCCATCGTCCCGAAACACATACAACCGTCGGTATAAAATTCTTCTCACTGCCTGCAGTCTTTGCAGCCTCACCGACAAATCTGCTGCTCCCTGCTACTATCCTGCAAGCTGCCGACCTATGTTCATCCGCTTCGGATATTTTGACGTCTCCGTTCAAATCAACCACATCCGCAAACAGCGAAGCACACCCTCTGTTGTCACTGAGTATGCAAAATATATTTCCCACGCCCATTGCGGCAAGATATAAAGCAGGAATCGTAATTTCCTGAGTATTTTCACCGCATATGATTACAGAAGAATCCAGTAGCTTCTTTTGCCCTGTTTCGCCGATTTCAGGAATAATAAGATGCCTCACATATCTTTCCGCCTGTTTCTTTGTTAAAAGCATAATGCACCTCAAACTTCATTATTATATAAGTGAAAACGCAACAAATCCTCCACCGAGGGTTGTAGTGTTATACCACAGCAATAAATCAACTGTCTTTTTCATGCCCTCATCGAGAATTTCCGCGCATACACTGCTCATATCATCTTCATATTCAATTGCTATCAGCGTTACCCAATGCCACTTATCAAGATTTTTTTCATCTCCGTTGCATAGATTAAGGTATGCAACCGGAATATCCTTCTCCAGACTGCTGCCAATAAAACTGACCACTGCTTCAAGGGAAGGCCTCATTTCCTTTTTTTCCGGTATATCAACCGCATCATAAAGTAGCGCTGCATTCTTGCTTACGGCAAGCGATTTAAGGCCTCTGTGGAAAATATTTGTGGTATTGACGCCTCTAAACGTGGGAGTTACATGCTTCCAAAGCTCCTCCATGAGCCTGAGAGCATCACTCTTTATAGTTCCGCTGTTTTTTCTGCTATATAATATAATATTGGATGCAACCGTTGGTCCGCAGCCTGCCATTCTCTGCCACGGCTTCCTGTACCATTCCTGATTGCATCCTGAATATTTGTTTCCCGTTATCTCATCCAAAATTTCAAAAAATTCAGGATTTTTAAGTACTGCCTTTTTCATTTATGTTCACCTCTAAAGGAATATCATAAATCTTAATATTTCTTTCTGTATATATTATACCATAAAAAAACTTTTAAAAACAGACTTTCATTTAAAATTCTTTATGTATAAAATGAATTAAACATCAAAATATATAATATTATTGATATGCAGGGGGGACTATGGAAGTATGATAGAAAGAGATATTGAGCATGAATTAGAAAACAACTACTTAAGGCAAACCATATCTGCGGTAAAGGAACAGTTGTCGCGCATTGAATCAAGCAGTCATGGAAAGAAGACATCAATTATTTCATCGAAAAAGGAATTTCCCGATGACAGCACTCATTATGTAACAGGACTTTGGTCTTCACAGAATTTTGACAACCTTGTGGAGCTTAGTCAAAACACAAGCTTTATCTCAGGTGAAGTCTCCAGATATGAAATGGAAGTTAAAAAAATATTTGTACTTGAAAAAATGCTGGATTCTCCGTATTTTGCACGTATTGACTTCAAGTTTGACGATGAGGATGAATTTGAAAAAATATATATAGGCATTTCTTCGCTGACAGACGACAAATCAGGAGAAATGTATGTATACGACTGGAGGGCGCCCATATCCAGTATATTTTACCGATTTGGCACAGGAAAGGCTTTCTACGACGCTCCATCAGGTAAAATTACAGGTGAGGTTGGCTTAAAGAGACAATATGAAATAAAAAAGGGCATTCTGAAATATTTTTTTGATGCAGATATTCAGATTACCGACGAATTTCTGAGGAAGCTTCTTTCTCAGAACTCATCCACCAAAATGAAAACCATTGTGGAGACCATACAGAGTGAGCAGGACATAATTATACGTGATATGGAAACTGATTTACTCATGGTTCAGGGAGTGGCAGGCAGCGGAAAAACATCCGTCGCCCTGCACAGGGTTGCCTATCTTATGTACAGGGGGCTGACCAACAGGCTTTCACCGGAAAATATACTTATAGTTTCTCCCAACACACTGTTTGAACAGTATATTTCAAATGTACTTCCTGAGCTTGGAGAAAGCAACATTAAATCTGTAACATTTGAGGACATTGCGGAGATAATTCTGGATTATAACAGATTTCAGTCAAAAAACCTGCTTATGGAGCAGCTCCTTTCCTCTTCCTCAACAGAAAATCAAGATATACGTAAAAGCAGCATGGCTTTCAAAAGCTCCACTACCTTTATAACCATATTAAAGCGCTTTATTGCTGACATACCTAAAATGTGGATAGATTTTAAGGATATTTATTACGACGGAAAAACAATAGCAGGCAGGGATATATTAAAATCTAAGACTGTCAATGACAGAAAAAATCCCCTGCTGAGCATTCGTTTGAAAAATCTTGAGCAATTTATTACAACCATAATTCACTCCATGCACGACGGC
>DNNV01000211.1 GCA_003497505.1 Clostridiales bacterium
AGAGATATTGAAAACAATCAGGCTGTTGCTGTAAGAAGAGATAAGCTTGAAAAAGAATCAATTTCACTTGATAATATTGAAGCTACAATTACAGATATGCTTGACACAATGCAGAAAGACATGTTTGAAAAGGCAAAGGCACACAGAGAAGCAAACACATATGTGGTTAGCGACTACGAGCAGTACAAGAAGGAACTGCCTGACCGCCCGGGCTTTGCAAAAATGATGTGGTGCGGCGACAGAGCCTGCGAAGATAAGCTCAAGGAAGAAACAGGAGCAACAATCAGATGCATCCCGTTTGAGCAGGAAGATCTGGGCTGCAAATGCCACATATGCGGCAAGGAAGCAAAGCACATGATTTACGCCGCAAGAGCATATTAATAAATAACAGAAAAATTGAAAAGGATTTGTCTGCTGACGAATCCTTTTTTCCTTGCATTACTGAAATGTTTTTAATGTAAATTTAAGCTTTTTCAAATCTGCATTTAATTGACATCATTACTACATAATGATATAATTTCATCCAGAACTGACCAGTCGGTCGGAAAATAGGGAGGGTTATGTTGAAAAAAATTTTGACATTATTAGTAATTACTGCATTTGTATTGACAGGATGCGGTGCAGACAATGCTGCCGCAACTGAAGAAGTAACATACACAGCTGTTGAGGTTGAGACTTTGAAGCCCATGGAGCTTTATATTGAAAATATAATGACAGCAAAGGCATATGCCGACAAGGATGTATATGTGATTCCGCTCATGGCAGGAAAGGTTGAAAAAATATACGTGAAAGTCGGAGACAAGGTTGAAAAGAACCAGGTGCTGTTTGTCATGGACAAGGAAGACATAAGCAAGCAGGTAAATCAGGCATATACGGCATATGAGGCTGCAAAGGCCGGCTTTGAAGTTACAGCATCTCAAATTCAGAGTGCCAAGGACTCCTTTGAAAAGGTGAAAAAGCTGTATGAGGAAGGGGTTGTTCCCGAAACTCAATATGATCAGGCAAAGCTGGGAGCATCTGACGAGGCTCTGGAAGCGGCAAAAATGGGTGTTGCACAGGCGAGAGTGGCATATGAAAATGCTTCATCGATGCTGAAAAATGCCGAGGTGAAGGCACCTATAGCGGGAGTTGTATCCAATGTTGGCATAGTTGAAGGTGAGTATGCCTCACCAAGCAATCCGCCTGTGACAATTGTTGATTCAGACAGCATAACGGTAGAATTCGGCATTCCGGGAAATTTGGTTAACAAAATCAAAAAGGACGACAGGGTGAATGTTGAAATAAAGGCAGCAGACTACAGTGGTGAATCCTCTGTTAACAGTGTGAGCACTTCAGCAGATATGATGACAAACTTGTACAATGTTAACATAGTTTTAGAAAATGACGGTGCAATAAAGCCGGGTATGTTTGCCAAGGTTTTTCTCAATACAGACAGAATTGATGGAGCTTTAGCTGTAAAAACAGAAGCGGTGAAGGAAAGAGACGGTAAAAAATATGTGTTTGTAGCTGACGGGGACATCTCCGTTGAAAAAGAAGTTACCACAGGACTGGATACCGGAGCATACATAGAAATAAAGTCGGGATTAACCGATGGTGATAAGGTTGTTGTGAAAGGGCAGGATTACATAACGGATGGCAGCAAAATAAAGGTTGTAAGGGGTGAATAGCAATGTTTGCAAGATTTTCTGTTAAGAGACCCGTTACAATCACTATGATGATTTTAATAGTCTTAGTGTTGGGAGCAGTGTCCTTCAGCAAGCTTCACATAGATTTGCTTCCTCAGATGGAGCTGCCATATGTGATGATTCAGACGAGTTACTCCGGCGCAGGGCCGGAAGAAGTGGAAAATATGGTGACAAGGCCGCTGGAGCAGGCGGTTGCCACAGCGGAAAATATAGACGGAATGATGTCATATTCCAATGAAGGAAGCTCAATAGTGCTCATGCAGTTCACATTCGGCACTAATATGAATGATGCCATGCTTCAACTGAGAGAAAAGGTGGATTTGATTAAAGGCTTTCTTCCTGACGGAACGAGCTCTCCAATAGTAGCGAAGCTTGACCCAAATGCATTGCCCATCATTCAGATGGCTGTTTCAAGCAAGGGAGACTTGTATACTGCTCAGAGAATGGCTGAGGATATTGTTTCCCCGAGGCTTGAGCGTATAGAGGGTGTTGCATCTGCAGGTGTTTCAGGCGGTATGGCACAGGAAGTTGAAATATTGCTCAAGGAGGAGGCTCTCAAGGGCTACAATCTGAATTCAGCATATATTGCACAGATGCTTCAGGCTGCAAACATAAATCTTCCCGGAGGGACAGTAAAGAAGGGCAGCAACGAGCTTACGGTAAGAACCATAGGCGAGTTTAAATCCATGGATGATATAAAGAACTTGACCATACCTCTTACAAGAGGAGGAACAGTGCGCCTGCAGGATGTTGCAGATGTAAATCTGGTGAACAAGGCACAGTCCTCCGTAGCAAAAATGGACGGCAAAGAGGTTGTGCAAGTTTCAGTAATGAAACAGTCTGACGGCAATACGGTAAATGTTGCCAAAGAGGTAAACAAGGAAATAGAGAAAATAAAAAAAGAATATCCTGACTTAAATATTTCAGTTTTTTTCAATCAGGCGGAGTATATAAACTTTGCTATAAGCAACCTGGCGAATACAGCGCTGATGGGAGGAATTCTTGCTATAGTGATACTGCTTATCTTCTTAAGAAGCTTTAAAACTACATTAGTTATAGCTCTTTCCATACCTATTTCAATTATAACTACGTTTGTTATACTGTATTTTACAGGAATCACACTGAACATGATGACTATAGGAGGCTTGGCTCTGGGCATAGGAATGCTTGTTGACAACTCCATAGTTGTTCTCGAAAACATATACAGAAACAGAAGTCTTGGAATGGACAGAACAAAGGCGTCAATTGATGGAGCAAACGAGGTTACCATGGCAGTAACCGCATCCACTCTTACTACGGTTGCCGTTTTTATTCCTATAGTGTTTACCGGAGGTCTGGCTGCCACAATATTCAAGGATTTTGCTCTTTCAATCGTCATTGCTCTCATGAGCTCATTGATAATTGCTATTACACTGGTTCCAATGCTTTCATCAAAGCTGGTGTCTGTAAAAAACCTTGAGTCTGAGGAGGCTCAGGAAAAGAAGCATGGATTTTTAGTGACTGCATATAAAAGAATTCTGAGCTGGAGCCTCAGACACAGGTTTATAACCATAGCAGTGAGCATAGCCATGTTTGTGGCCAGTGTTGCAATGGTAGCATCTGTGGGAGCGGAATTTTTCCCTGCTACGGATGAGGGTATGATAAGCGTAAGCGTGAAATTGCCTGCGGGAGCAAAAACAGAGCAGGTGGATGACGTATTGAACGAGATAAAAACATCGATGCAGGATATACCTGAGATAGTTTCCGTATTCACACAGGCAGGAAGCAGCGGTATGATGAGTCTTACAGGAGGCTCAAACACAGGCTCTATAACAGTTATTTTGAGTGAACTTAAAGAAAGAGACAGAAGCGTAAAAGAAATAAGCGATGAAATAAGAAAAATATCCAAGGATATTCCCGGTGCTGAAATAAGTGTGTCTGAGGCATCAATGATGATGATGGGAATGTCCGGAGGTGCTATAAGCATCAGCATCAAGGGTGACGACATAGAAACACTGAAGGATATAAGCGGCGATTTTAAAAACATAATAGAAGCTGTTGATGGAACAAGAGAGGTTTCAACAAGCTATGAGGATGGAATACCTCAGGTTCAGATAGTTGCGGACAGAGGAATAGCATCTCAGTACGGATTGACAACGGCACAGATAGGCTCAGCTGTAAATAACAACCTTTCAGGATCTAAGGCAACAAAGTTTAAGGTTAACGGAAACGAGCTCGATGTTGTGATTAAGGGTGACAGCAAGTACGGCCAAAGTATGTCTCTGCTGGAAATGCTGCCAGTACCGACACCTGTGGGAGGAAATGTACCTCTGTCGGAAATAGCTGAAATAAAGGTGGAAAAAGGTCCTATCAGCATCATGAGAGAAAACCAGACAAGAGTAATGACAGTGAGCGGAAGCGTTGTTGGAAGAGATATACAATCTGTATCAACTGAAATTGAAGCTTTGCTGAAGAAATATGAAATGCCTAACGGCTACAGCTATACATTCGGAGGAGAAACAGAGCAGATACAGGAAACATTTACGGATTTGGCAATGGTAATGGGCGTTGCCATAATACTGGTGTACATGATAATAGCAGCACAGTTTGAATCCCTTGTTCAGCCGTTAGCCATAATGTTCTCTGTGCCACTTGCTCTTTCGGGAGGATTTATAGGACTGTTTGTAACAGGTCTGCCTCTTAATGTAATTGGTATCATAGGGCTGATTATACTGGTAGGTATAGTTGTTAACAACGCAATAGTACTTGTTGACTACATAAACATGAGACGCGGCAGAGGTGAGGACAGAAATGTGGCAATAATGAAGGCAGGCCCCATAAGAATAAGACCTATAATGATGACGGCGCTTACAACCATCCTGGGACTTGTTCCAATGGCACTGGGTATTGGAGAGGGTGCGGAGCTGACTCAGTCAATGGGTGTCGTGGTAATAGGAGGACTTGCGCTTTCTACGGTTCTCACACTTGTGGTCGTTCCTGTAATGTATACTATATTTGATGACATGACAACAGGCTTTAAAAGAAAATTCATCAAGAATAAAATGGAGATAGCTGAACAGAAATAAAGAAGAATTTTGTAAGGATTATGATGGAGGAAATATGGCGGAAAAAAATCAAAAGAGAAAAGATATACTTGCATCTGCCAGGTCTCTGTTCAGCGAAAGGGGATTCCATGATACGAAAATGGAAGATATTGCGCAGGGTGCAGGTGTCGGAAAAGGGACACTGTATGGATATTTCAAAAGCAAACAGGACATATTTGACGAAACATGTACTGAATATTTGAAGACCATTACAGAAGAGGTAAGCAGAATAGGCGGTATGGATATTTCCTTCAAGGAAAAGGTCATTATGCTTTTTAATGAAAGAAATAATACAATTGACGAAGTGTTTGATAAAAATCCTGTTGATTATATAATGTCTTATAAAAACATCATATCAGAAAAAACTCTCATTACAATGTTTTCATGCGTTTCAAAAATCAACAGTGTTATAATTGACATGATAGAAGGCGGCAAGCTTGAAGGAGTAGTTAAAAAGGATATTCCATCAGATATAATAGCCTGCAGCATAGTGGGCACCATGGGAGAGTATTTTAACCTTAAGAAAAATAAAAAGGATTGCTCCTTTAATGAGGAAGACATAATATTTAACTTGTTATTTGACGGCTTTGGTGTAAAATAATATTATGAGGGTTATTAAGTACTATAATAGGAGGAAAATATGAAGAGAAAAATATCATTGTTAATGGCGGTAATTATTGTGCTCAGCACATTTATAAATGCAGCCGCGGCAGCAGAGAACGCAGTGCCTGTAAGTGCGGAAGCCACAGAGGAAAGCAAGGTGCTTAAGCTGTCAATGGAGGATGCGGTAAAACTGGCAATCGAAAATGACAGAGCGATGTGGAAGCTTGATGATAAAATCAAGGAGATGCAGGAATTAAGAAGAAGCGGAAGCAGTGCAAAGGATATGGCTGAGCAGCTTATGGAGGCACCGTTGGAAGTTTCGAGCGCGATGGGTGTTACCAACAATTATCTTGATCTTCTGCTTAGCAAGAACGGCTACTACATAAAGGTTGGCGATTTGAAAAGCGAAGAAATAAAAAAGCAGAGAGAAGTGCTTTTATTGGGTATAGAGCTTGGAACAAAAGCATCATACTACGGCGTGCTTGTCAAGGAAAAAGCTATTGAAATAAATGAAGCAAGACTGAGCAATGCAAATGAGCAGCTGAGAGTTGTGAATCTTAAATTTGGCAACGGCTCTGCCACAAAAGCGGAAGTTCTGAATGGTGAAATGGCTGTTCAGAAAGCTAAGACAGATTTAGATACTGCTATGGACGACTTGAATATTGCAAAGCTCAACTTCCTCAATCAGCTGAACCTGCCTTTGGATGCGGAGATAGTATTGACAGACAAAGAAATCAAGTATGTACCAACATCAAATATTGATTTGAATAAGGCAATTGAAAAGGCTAAGGCTGAAAGACCTGAAATACAGACTGCAATTAATGATCTGGAGATTCAGAAAATAGAAACTCACGCCTACACCGCATACTATACATCAAACTTAAGACAAAACAAGTGGGCTAAGGAAAAATTAAAGGATGCGGAGCTTAAGGTACCGCAGACATACAAGGATGTTGAACTTGACGTGAGAAGTTCATATCTTGACCTTATCAAAAATGAAAGAAATCTCGTGAATATGAACAAGACTGTTGAGCTTGCAAAAGAAGGCGCACGAATCAAAAAGCTTCTTTACGAAAACGGAATGGCAACATCTCTGGATGTGCTAGACGCAGATACAAGCCTCGCCGAAGCCGAAATAGGCCTCTACCAGGTTATGGTTTTGTACAACATAAGCAAGCTCTCATTTGATAACTCAAATCTCATGGGCTCAATGAAAGCAGAGCAGCAGTAAGATTTGACCGTATTATAATATTTCTAAGAAAGAGGTATCCATATCATATAATGGATACCTCATATTTTTTGGACTTTAAAAAATTTAGAAAGGGTATTGACATTTTTGCGTTGTTATGGCAAAATGAACATAGTTCAGCTTGGAGGATTGCCATGAATAAAACTCTGACATCAAAAGAAGCGATTATTACTGCAAGCAAGGAAATTGCATCACAGTCCGGAATTTCTGATCTTAACATGCGTGAAATTGCGGCTAAATGCGGAGTTGCAGTTGGCTCTGTTTACAACTATTTTCCCTCAAAGAGTGATCTTGTTGCCGCTACCGTCGAAAGTATTTGGAGAGAAATTGTAATGGGCTCGGATATTAGCAAGGAAGACTCGGATTTTTTATCAAGCGTCAAATACCTTTTCGAGTTTGCAAAAAAGGGTACGGACAATTATCCGAATTTCTTTTCTGTTCATACAACCGGCTTTGGGTCAGAAAACAAAAGTCGTGGTCGAGAGATTATGACGAAATTTTTTGGTGAACTCAACCGAAATTTGATTGGTATACTCGAAAATGACAATCGCGTTTCAAATAATGTTTTTAACGATAAATTTGACAGACATGTATTTGTTGATTTTGTTTTATCAAACGTACTTATGTTACTTCAAAACAACAATGCGAACTGCGATACTCTACTTGAGGTTATCTGTCGCACCATTTATTAGAGTGCATACCCACCGAAAGGTGGGTAAATTAGGACATCAAACTGAACAATGTTCATATTATTCAAGGAGGATTTACTATGCAAGCAATCATGGAAACAGCATTTGACATTGTGTATCTCACAACAGTCATTACACTCGGTATACTAATGCTAAAAAATGCAAAAGGAAATAATCAATATTCTCTTTTTGGAATTATGGCGATTACTCTTGGTGCGGGTGATTCATTTCATCTTGTTCCAAGAGCAATAGCCCTCTGTACAACAGGACTTGAAAATTATGTTGTGGCACTCGGTATCGGCAAATTTATTACATCAATTACTATGACTATATTTTACATTCTACTTTACTATGTTTGGCGCAAAAGATACAATGTAGAGGGCAAAGCATTCTTGACGGCAACAATTTACATTCTCTCGCTGACAAGAATAGTTCTATGTTTTTTTCCGCAAAACATGTGGATAAATGTTAATCCACCGCTTTCATGGGCGATTTATCGCAACATACCGTTTGCATTGCTCGGTTTCATTATCATCGTATTGTTTTTCAATAGTGCAAAGCAGAATCAGGATAAAGCCTATCGTTTTATGTGGCTAACAATCGTATTAAGTTTCGGTTTTTATATCCCGGTTGTACTTTGGGCAGATGTTTCTCCACTAATTGGAATGCTCATGATTCCAAAAACATGTGCTTATGTTTGGACAGTGGTAATCGGCTATAGAGATATGAAAGACAGCATAAAAGCATGAAGGTATTAGCTGCCGATTTACTTGATGTATCAGCACATAAAAGCTTGTATGTAAAAAATAAGGGCTGCCTGCAATCAAATTTTGCAAGCAGCCTTAATACTTATCTATTTTATTTATATAAGGTTATTTTTTATCACCAGTCAATTCGGATACAATTTTAGCAGTGGTCAGTGCGAAGCCTGTGTACATGTTAATTCCGAATACGAATCCGCCAAAGCCGTAGAGCATGAGGCGACGGAAGTATTTTTCTCCGAAGGAATTGAACATTTCATGTATTTTTTTAGGTTCCATTTTTTCTATTTCTTCTCGTGCTATTTCATCAAATTCTACAGCCTTAAGAATTTTATCCAGATTTCTTTTTAAGCTGTTTATGCAGGCGTCCGCAAATATATTGATTACATATGTCTTTGTGCCTGTGTTTATGAAATTGAAGTTCGCGGAGGATGCCTCACTTATGACTGCCTCAATACGTGTTTTTACAGCCACCTCAAATTCAGTGTCCTCCAAAAGAGAAATCAGATAATTTTCGGATGCTCGGATGAACTCCTTCTTATCAATCAAGCTGCCCGTAGTTAAATTAAGTTCCGCTCTGATTGCGTCCAGGGCTGAATAAATTTGCTTATCTAATCCGTTTTTCTCAAGTACGGAGATGGTCTTATTCTTAGCAAAGCTCACATCATCATAGGTAATTCCCATGAATATGTCTTTAAATTCTGATTTCATGAATTCATCAATCAAGCAGTCGGACAGTTCGGTGATTTTCGCAATTATCTGCTGCCTGTTATTTGAAATCCCTGAAGAAAACTCTTTTGAAAAAGCATTGAGCTCATTGCCGTATGTGCTTAAAATGTTCCTCAATTTTTGAGAGCCTAATTTCGAGAATAGCTCCTTGGAAATCATGGTTATTTTGTTCTCGATTTTCGAGGAATTTTCAGGTGTCAAATAATTGTCTAAAAGCTCATTTATCTGAAGCTTGTTAATTCCTGTGTATAATGCTTCGACCTTGGCAGTGTACAGTTTTTCACCTATGAGCTTCTCAGTTTCCTTCTGCAGTTCATATTTTTTATCCTCAACAAATGCAGGGAGCTTAACAAAAATAATTTTCGTCAGCAACTCGTCAATGATTTCATCTCCACCCATCATGGCATACATGCCCTTTTCTATAAATCCGAGATTTTTTTTGATTTCCGACTGAACCATAAGAGTTATCCTTCCCTTGCTTTCAGATATTCCTCTTACCACAGACGAAGACAATTTATCAAAAACCCCGGGCATTTTTGAATCAGCGTAAAGCTTGAATCTGCCGTCAAACAATTCTCCGAAGGTTTTGTTTCTGTCTATGAATTTATCGGCAAGGCCGGAAAATTTCGCGATTGTCTTATGGCGCAGTTCTTCCTGTGAAATAAGGCTGTTTATTTTGCTTGCGGTATACAGAGAGATACTTTCGATTTTTCCGTTCATAAATGCATCAACGGTTTTATCCGTTATTTGCCTGTATTTATCCTCATGCTTAAGCAGGAGCGTATCCAATCCATTTTCCGTGGATAGAAGAGTTTCTGCCTTTATAAAAAGGCTTGTTGCTCTGTTCGTTGTTGCATTTTTTACACCACTTCCGTCAAAGATACCGCTGAGCGACTTTTCAGAATGGATTGCAGCAAATATTGCATCATCGGTACTTTTTTCGCGAAGCTTTTTTGAAAAAAATGAACTGATATTTTCCAGCATATTTTTGTTTATCACAGAGGACAAAGTGACTCTGTCAAGGAAGTTGCAGATATATCCTCCAATTTCATTTGTGCTCGCCGTGATTTTGTTTTTTAAATATAAATATATGCCTTTTACAACACTGCCCTTATTTTTTTCCAGCAGGGATGTCAGGATACCGAAGTCATTTTCCGCTATCCTTGCCATAAATGATGATTTAATATTTCCTGCATGTTTTTCAAAAAGCTCATTAATGCTTTTTCTGCTCAGCAGGCTGCTGTCAATGAAATTAGCGGTGCTATCCGCAAAGGTTTTTTGGTTTTTGACAATGTAGCCCAAGGCGAAGTTGCGGAAAAAGGGTATTTTTGCAAGAAGCCTGTTCTCCTTATATGGTCTGAATATCATGTTTATGGCAGCCACATTTGTTATGTATCCAACAAATGCATACACAACCATATTTGCTATATTTATTTCAGCCGGAGCAAGAGGCTTGTTCTGAAAAGCCGCTAATATTAAGCCTGCGGAAGCTCCCAGAACTCCTCCGAAATACATGATGGGCTTCAGCTGCCTTCCTATGAAGTCATTTGCCAAATCAACGAGTTCATCATCATTTAACTTATTAAGGTTGTCAGATACAACAGCCTTTATCGAGCCGCTGAGCATTACGTCAGTATTTTTGATTGCATATGAGCGCAAAGCCTCAGAGCTGTTTTTAGACAGCTTATCGACGGAGTTCAATTTATCGATTGCTGTTGACAGATTCATATGCTCAACATTTTCTGCAGCATTCAGGTACGCCTTGTATAGTTCATTGTTAATAAATGGCGATACATTTTGGTATGCCGTTGAAGCAGAGTATTTTTCGGCCGTCGATTTCAGCATGTTCTCAAACATCGGCCTTATCGAATTTTCATTTGATGCAATCAGCTGTTTTAACAGGCGTCCCGCAGCATTAATCACGGTTTTTGCATTCTTTTCGGTGATTAGCTGCCCTATGCTCGTGTTCTGGTACCTTTGGGCATATTTTACTGATTCTCTGCCTGTGACGTCGGTCAGAAAATCTGATGAAATCATACGGTTTAACATATTCGCTGCATTTATGTCACCATGCAGCCACTCTTCAGGAAATACCTGCCTGATTTCAATGTCGGAAATATAACCGGATGCCTTTGAAATTACGGCTTCAGAGTTTTTATTTATATAATTAACTATAAATTTACCCGTATTACCGGGAGTAATGTTATTTCTTTCGGCCTCTTTGATTATTTCGCCTATAGTTAAATTATTCAATATATCAATTATGCGGCCGGATATAAGAGCGCTCAGCTTTTCCGGGTCCGCTGCTTTTTCCACATATGCCGCTATTTTGCCAGCTATGCTGTATTTCTTGCTCAGGTCCTTGAAGTATGAATTCTTAATTGTTGCAAGGAGCTTTGCCTTCAATCCGTCGGATTCTTTTACGACCTCATCTATTGACTCCTCTATGAGTGTGTCAATGAGCCTGCTGTTGTCATTCAACCATCTTACGACGTTTTCTGTCACAGAAGGAATATTGATCACAAGCTGATGCTTGAGATTTTCCTCAAAGGATTCATCCAAAAGCTGAAATACGGATTTATCGTACTTTCTTCCGAAATCAAACAATGAGTTCATGAGGCTGTCAACAGCAGAAGTACCTCTCTCGGAATTTATATATGACAATATGCCTTCGTTGAGAAGCTCCGATACTCCGTTTTCGAAATTTATTACCTCGCCTATTTTTTTAGAGATAAATACTTCTCTTGATGCGTTCAAAGAATTGCTTAATCCCGTCAGCTTAAGTATTTCTCCGGTTTTTTCAATTGCTGTCTCTTTAAATATGCTTTTAATTATTTT
>DNNV01000101.1 GCA_003497505.1 Clostridiales bacterium
GGTCAAGAACTTTTTGGTCATGTAAATGTGACTGCGGAAGAGAAGTTGTTGTTAGAAAAGACCACTTAACAGGAAGTTACACGAAATCATGCGGGTGTTTAGAAAAAGAAAATCTATCAACGATCGCTAAACGTACAACACATGAACAATCCGGAACTAATCTTTACTTTGTATGGAACTCGATGCGACAAAGATGCAGGAATCCTAAAGTTTCGAATTACGGAAATTATGGCGGAAGAGGAATAAGTGTTTGTAAACAGTGGGAAAAATCTTTCGAACCATTTTACGAATGGGCGGTAAAGAACGGATACAAAAAAGGTTTAACGATTGACAGAATAGATAATGACGGAAACTACGAACCATCCAATTGTCGATGGGCGACATACAAAGAACAAGCTAGCAATAAAAAAAGAAAATTAAAATAACATAAAACAGAAAGAGGTAATTAACTATGACAGGATTTAACTTAGACTTTAACGATAAATTTGAAGGCGGCGGAATTACAGACGGAGTTTATGAAGTGATCGTAAATATCGCAACTGAAGATGCAACAAAAAGCGGAACAGAATACGCACAATTAGATTTGATCATCCGTAACGATGTGCAACAAAAGCACCAAAATCAACATATCTTTCATAAAATTTGGAAGAAAAAAGACACAGGCAAATACAATTTCCAAATGTTTAACACTTTAGGTTGGGCTTTTCGCTTAGACGAAGGGAAATCATATGGAAGTATTGACGATTTATTACAAGATTTCTTTATGAAAACCGCTAAGGTGACCGTTAAAAACGAGCAATCAGAATTTAACGGAAAAACTTATGACAACTTGAATGTAAAACGGTGGGAACAGTCGGCTTTCCCAAATATTCAACATCAATTCAAAGATAGCAGTAAACCGAATGATTTTGCAGGCGGAAGCATCGATATTAGCGATGATGATCTTCCATTCTAATTAAAGGGAGTTGAAAGTGTGTGGCGTATGAACACATTCCAGAAGAACTAAAGCAGCAAAAACAATGGTGTGTATATCGATTGGTATGGAACGAAGAAAGAAAAAAACACACCAAAATACCAGTCGATCCACACACTGGAAACAATGGTAAATCTAATGATGAGAGTACGTGGTCTGATTATCAGACCGCTCTCTCTGCAATAGAAAAGTACAACTGTAATGGATTAGGTTTTTATTTCAAAAAACCTTACTTCGGAATTGACATTGATAATATCGAAGGTGAAATTCAACGATATTTACAAGGCGATATTGAAACAAATATGATGTACGAGTTTGTAACATCGATTAAATCTTATGCTGAATACTCTCAATCAGGTAACGGTATCCACATTATCTGTAAAGGAAAACTGCCTGGTCACAGGCGTAGAAAAGGCAATGTTGAAATGTATGATTCGGGTAGATTTTTCGTTATGACAGGCAACACTGTCGATCGCAAATATAACCAAGTCATTGAACCATCAGAAACCACTCTAAAACTGCTATATAACCGATATATTGGAGGCGATAAGATTGTAAGGTTTAATAATCAAAACGCTTCTGAATCAAAGATAGACCTATCAGAAAGCGAGATAGTACAAAAAGCATACGAAAGTAAGCAAGGCGCCAAATTCAAAGTATTTATGGAGGGTGGTTGGGAAGCTTTTTATGATTCTCAATCCGAAGCTGATATTGCTTTCGCGAACATGTTGGCGTTTTGGACCGGTAGAGATTATGAGAAGATGGACAGCATCTTCAGAGATTCGTCTTTATTTAGACAAAAGTATGACGAACGCAGACCACCAAATTCAACATACGGTGGAAACTTATTAAACAAAGCAATCCATGAATGTGAAAATACCTATACGCCTAGCCAGTCGCACGGTTTCAGAATTTTCATTAAAGAGTTTGAAGAAAAGAAAGAAGACAAATTCTACTCCTATGATGACACCGGGAATGCAGAAAGATTTATGGATGTGTATGGAACCTTAGTCAGATACTCATACATTAATAAAGAGTTTTATTTCTACGATGGTAAGAGTTGGAAGATTGATGATACAGGTGAAATATCAAAAATGATTGATACCACAGTTGACATGATGAAAAATGAGAAAGTTTATATCCCTGCCGACTGTGAAGATCCAGAAAAAATTGAAGAAGCCTTTAGGAAACATATCAAGCGTTCCCGTGGGAATTCTGCAAAGAAAGCTATGAGAGAACAAATCATGCACCGTGTATCGGTTTTACCAGATGAATTTGATAGCGACACAACACTTCTAAATACACAAAATGGATATTTAGATTTGATTAGCGGAGTATTGCACGAACACAACATAGACAAAAAGTTTACACGAATAGCAAATATCGAATATACAGATAAAATCGATGCGCCGCAATGGACTGAATTTTTAAATCAAATATTTGATAACGACCAAGAGTTGATTAGATACGTTCAAAAAGCAGTCGGTTACTCACTCACTGGGTCCACAAGAGAGCAGAGTATGTTCGTGCTATTCGGCGCTGGTAGCAATGGTAAATCTGTGTTTCTAGATACCATCTCATATATCATGGGCAGTTATGCGACAAACATGCAAGCAGACACGATCATGGTTAGAAAAGCAAATGGTGGAGCTAATACGGATATCGCTCGATTGAAAGGCGCTCGCTTAGTTACAT
>DNNV01000038.1 GCA_003497505.1 Clostridiales bacterium
CGCTCTTCCGATCTAACTTTTGCGGAAAATCAGGAGTTTATTTTTAAAATTACAAGAAACGGCCCAAGGCATGTGGATGTGAGAAAGGCGCTTAAGTCGGCACAGATTAACGGTATTTTTAGTCTGGAGTCATAATTGTGAAAAGGAGGAAGAAATGGCAGAGTTTATTGTTATGCCCAAAATGGGCCTTACCATGACAGAGGGGATAATATCCAACTGGAGAAAGAAGGAAGGCGATTCCTTAAAAAAGGGAGATATTATCTTTGATGTGGAAACAGATAAATTAACAAATGAGTTTGATGCAAAAAAAGATGGTATTCTTAGAAAAATTTTAGTGGATAACGGCACTGTCCCTGTGCTGGCACCGGTTGCAATCATAGGAGAAGGCGATGAAGATATTTCAGAGCTTTTAAGGCAGACAGGTGCATCAGCAAAGGATGAAGGCACAGATGAAAAGCAGGTTGTGAATCAGGAAAAATGCCCTGCAGTGCCTGCAGCTTCAAGGGGAGGAAGAGTAAAGGCATCGCCAAGGGCAAAGAAGATTGCTCAGGATTTAGGTGTTGATATATTTCTTATTGTGGGAACAGGCCCTGACGGCTCCATAACTGAAGATGATGTGAGAAATTACACTGAGCAGGAAAAGAAAAAAGTCTCTCCTGCGGCTGCGATTATAGCAGATAAGCTTGGTGTGGATGTAAACAATATTGAAAAAGATACACGCATAATGAAGGAAGACGTTGTGAGGTATAAAATCAGCGAAGAGCTTGAAAAATATGCTTCGCCTCAGGAATTCAGAAGGCCCATGAGCACAATGAGAAGGGTGATTTCTGAAAGGATGCTGGAAAGCAAGAGGACATCGCCGGAGGTTTCGTACAACATAAAGGTAGACACTACAGCCATGAGGCATCTGAGAGAGGACGTAAAGGACGAAGTCAAAATATCCTATAACGATATTTTGATCAAGATAGTGTCTGAGACTCTTCTTGAATTTCCACTGCTTAACAGTTCTGTGGACGGCAATGAAATAATAACGAGGAACTATGTAAATATGGGGGTTGCAGTTGCTTTGACGGACGGTCTCATAGTTCCTGTTGTCAAGTATGCTAATGCAAAGGGGCTTAAGGACATAGCCAAAGAAGCGAAGGAGCTAGCTGAAAAGGCACGGAACAACGAGCTTTCACCCGACGATCTGAAGGGAGGCACATTTACTATAAGTAATATAGGAATGTATGGTATTGAGTCATTCACACCTATTATAAATCAGCCTCAGGCTGCAATACTGGGAATCAACGCCATAACGGATGAAGTTAAGGTAGTGGATGGTGAAATAGCAATACGTCCCATGATGAACATAAGCCTCACCGCAGACCACAGGGTAGTAGACGGAGCGGTGGCTGCAGAGTTCATGTCAAGGCTGAAAAAATATATCGAAAAACCCGGATTTCTTTTATTATAGGAGGCGAACATGAAAATAGCAATAATAGGAGGCGGACCGGGAGGCTATGTTGCTGCCATAAAAGCGGCACAGTTAGGGGCAGAGGTTACAATTATTGAGAAAGAGAACTTAGGAGGAACCTGTCTCAATAAGGGATGCATACCAACCAAGGTACTTCTTCACACGGCACAGCAGCTTGAGGCGGCAAAAAATGATTACGAAAAGGCAGGAATAGAGATTGACAATGTAAGAGTTAACTGGTCCAAGCTTCTGTTAAGAAAAGAAAAAACGGTAAAGAAGCTTACATCCGGTGTAGATGTTCTCTTGAGAAAGAACGGAGTAATAAAAATATCAGGAGAAGGCAGTTTAAAAAATAAGAATCAGATTATAGTGAAGAAGTGTGACGGTTCTTCAGCTGTTGTGGATTTTGATTATGCGATTATTGCCACAGGCTCCAGTCCTTCGGTTCCTCCCATGACGGGAATAAAGCTGGAGGGGGTTATAACCAGCGATGAGGCACTTTCACTTGACAAAATACCGAAAAGTTTGGTTATAATCGGCGGAGGTGTCATAGGGGCGGAGTTTGCCGCCGTATACAGCGCGCTGGGCTGCAAGGTAACAATTGTTGAAATGCTTAGCAGTATAGTTGCCAATATGGACAGAGATATTGTAAAGCCCCTAAAGGATAAGTTTCTGAAAAATGGAATAGAAATATACACGGATACAAAGGTTGAGTCAATAGACAGAGACGGAGAAGGACTTGTAGTTAACACTTCTTCGCAGGAAGGAAGAAAAAGCCACAAGGCGGAGAAGGTGCTGCTTGCAATAGGTCGAAGGCCTGCAATTGAAGGGTTGGGTCTACAGGAGCTGGGGATAAAAACAGAAAGAAATGCCATAGCTGTGAACAAAAACATGCAAACGAGCGTGAATAACATTTATGCAATAGGAGACTGCAATGGCAGAGTAATGCTTGCGCATGCAGCGTCGGCTCAGGGTATTGCGGCTGTTGAATCAATTATGGGAAAGAAGCCTGAAATTGATTTTAACACAATACCATACTGTGTTTACACAAAGCCTGAGCTTGCGGGAGTTGGCATTACTGAGGAACAGGCAAAATCAAAAGGCATTGAAGTGAAAATCGGCATATTTCCAATGTATGTAAATGGCAAAGCAATGATAGAGTCTGAAACAGAGGGGCTTGTTAAATATATTGCTCAAAAAGATACGGGAGAAATTATAGGACTTCACATAGCAGGGCCGAGAGCCACTGACTTAATTGTGGAAGGAGCTCTTGCAATAAGGCTTGAAGCAACTGTGGATGAAATAATTTCAACTATTCATGCACATCCCACAGTGGGTGAAGCACTTCATGAAGCAGCCCATGCAGTGTATGGAAGTGCAATTCACATTTAGGTAAATACATTAACTTTATATATGAACATATAAACGATGATCCTAATCATTATTGGGATCATCGTTGTATTTATGCTAAATGATTAATTTTTAATCATTTAGCATAAATAAAAGAGTTCCTGTCTTAAAGCATATCTTCATGGCCGCTTTGTCCCGATGCTGTCACTACATGCAGGAAGCCTTGTATGTCCCTTCTTCTTTCCGTGTCAAGCTTTCTGTATGCTTCAACTAATTCCTTTTCATCATCAGACAAATTAAGAATGCTTAAAAGATTAATGTTATCGTTTTTCTCGATAACAACAGGCGATTCACCTGTAAGAATCCAGTCAATGGAGACTCCAAACATCTGTCTGAATGCAATGAGGGAATTGCTTGACGGCGCAAATTTGTCATTCTCAAGTTCGCTTAAATTACCTGTCGATATTCCGGTAATGTTTTTTACGTCAGTTAAAGATAATTTGTTGATTTTACGTGCATAACGTATTCTTTTGCCTATGGTATCCAAAGAATCACCTCCAAATATCTCTGAAAAAAGATAATATCAATAATTATTATATTGACTTTCTCTGATATCAGATATATTATATGATTATGATTAAATTTTATTCATTAAATTATACATATTGTATCACAAATATTTTATAAACGAAGTATATTTTTAAGGAGGACTAAATTATTATGAAGAAAAGAAAACTAACTCCTTTTGGATTAAGCGTTAAAAATAGATTGGCTGATTTAAATATGTCTCAGAAGGTGCTGGCACAAAAATTGGGAACCTCGGATGCTTACCTCAGCATGATTTTATATGGCGAGCGCTCCGGAAATATGTATGTTGAAAATATTAAAATTATTCTAAATATGAATATAAAAAATAACAAGCGTAAGGAATAAATTCGTTAGAGCGCATAATTATATTATTAACATACTATGAAAATATATTCTTTGGTTGTGAGGTGTAACTCGTGGATTGGATAGGAAGAAAGACATTCAAGACAATTTTTATTTTAGCAGGCAGAAATGGCGAGATTTATTACAGCAACA
>DNNV01000033.1:0-6179 GCA_003497505.1 Clostridiales bacterium
CCCCCCTGATTCCCGAGAAAGAAGAAGCCTCCTATGAAAATTACCGGAGCAAAAACGGTGATTCCAAAAGAAAATCCTTCTTTAATGTAGTCAACAGCCTTATCAAGGGCATCCTTTATTTTATAGGTGGCAAGAACCGTAATAAGCATTATTAAAATCGCGGTTCCTCCTACAAGGGCGGTTGCATCTCCTCCGGCAAGTTTAAATTTAAGCATTGCTGCTATATCAAGAATAAAGGCTGCCGGGGTCAATATTGCCATAAGCTTTGTGGTCCTGCCCTTAACTACATCTTTCGCTTTTGTGATCTGTATATTTTCTGCGTAAAGGATGGCATTTTTCTTCATGTCCTTCTTCATCATGAAAAATGCTGTTATTACAGTGACCAATGACATTGCAATCCATATGGGTATGGATGCCCTGATTGCCTGCGTAACCTCTATTCCTGCTCCTGCTGCAGTTATTGTAGGAGCTCCCTGTATGAAGAAATCACTTGAAAGAGCTATTCCGTGACCAAACAGGTTCATTGCTACGGCAGCATAGATTACAGGCAGACCGGCTGAGAGAGCCGCCGGCAACAGCACAGCACCAATCAGGGGAACAGCGGGACTTGGCCATACAAGCCATGATATTATCATCATGGTCAGTCCCGTTGTCCAGAAGGCCATTGAAGGATTGATCATAATTTTTTTCATTGGTGACATTATTAAAACGTCAGATCCAATTTCCTGCAATGCCTTTGACATTGCCACCACAAGTGAAATAATAACCATTATTCCCCAAAACTCGTTGCCTGCATAAATGATTGTGTTGAATATGGACTGAACTGCGGTAACGACATTTCCGGAATAAAGATATCCCATGGCAAAAATACCTATGATGCATGGGATTACAATATCTTTTTTCATAAGCATAATAGACAGAACAACCACTACCATGACAATATAAAGGTAGTGCAGAGATGTTAAAACCATAATATACCTCCTTGGATTTTATGTATACTGTCTCAATATGCTTTCAAATGAATTATCTACACCGTTAAAATCCATGCTGTTTATATAAAATACCTCAAGGAGTTCGTGATATTTTTTTGTTTCTGATAGTTTATCAAGGGCAATTTTAATCAGCAAGTCAAATAAATGAAGGTTATTTTCTATTTCTGAAACGCGGGTTTTCAAATTTTCTGTGTTCATAATTCCGTGTATATCAAACACCTCTTCACTGTCAGCTATGGCATGGTCCCCGGAGCCTGTTATGACGAGATTCATTTCGGGTATATGGATGTGCCGGAGCATATCCGGGTTCAGAGGCATGCAATAAAGCTCGATGTCGTACCCTCGTTTTGATGCTTCATCTGCAAGCATTTTTAAAAGCTCGGAAGTATAGCTTGTGTTTTCTCCTACAACCGACCATATTCTTTTGCCTTGGTACAGAGATGCTGTATGGCTTATATATCCATTTGCTGTGTAGGCTTCTGAGAATAGTCTTTTAGTTTTTGATTTCTTTTTTAAATCTTCATCATCTGCAAGCATTTTAGCCTTTGCGTCAGCGCACATAATTTCAAATTTCCCGGTATCTACAAGGCTGTCATGGATGGCGTTAATTTCCTCGGAAATAATGCCCGCTGCTTTCAAATATCTATAGGCACTTTTGTAAATCATGGTCTTGTTTTTATTGGTTTGAATAATCTGGTTTTTATATTTTTTAAGCTGATTGCTGTCTATGAATGCTCCGAGATTAACTATTTCATCAACTGCACCAGGTATTTGAGGGTCTAAAGTATGGGGTGCCGTGCCGTCTACAATAGCAATTTTCAGCTCTGGTATAATAATTCCGTCAAGACTTTCATTATCGCTTGAGCAGTGGACAAACTCAGCAGAATAATCCTTTTTAAGCATTTCTCCCGCAAATTTTTTCATAAAGGAGCTTTTGCCTACCCCCGGTCCTCCCTTAAGAATATAGATGTGATTTAATTCAACGGGATCGAATATGTTGTCAAAGCAGCTGTAGAACCCCTTGGAAGTGTTGCCGCCTGCAAAAATATGTTTTTCTTTCAAATATAATACCTCCAGTCATACATAAAGATAATCGGCAAAGCCGGTGACATTACTTCTGTATTATATGTAGCACATAAATTCTTGTTAATATTAAATGCGACGTTAGCAACTGGTAAATATTGTGCAAATTACATTGAATATTAAATAAATCAGGACAAGCAGGGATGTTTATGATATAATAATTTGTCAATAGTTTACAGAGGAAAATTTTATGAAATTAATAGTTACCGAAAAACCGTCGGTTGCCAAGGATATAGCCAAGGTGTTGGGTATAGGCAGATCAAGGGACGGGTATATGGAAAATAACGATTATATAATTACATGGTGTGTGGGACACCTGATTCAGCTTGCGTATCCCGAGGAGTATGATCCGAAATATAAGAGCTGGAATATAAATGATCTCCCTATTTTTCCAAAGCAGTTCAAATATATGATTAATCCATCAACAGCAAAGCAGTATGAAACGGTAAAGTCCTTAATGCTCAGCGAAAGAGTTGACGAAATCATATGCGCTACAGACGCAGGAAGGGAAGGGCAGCTCATATTCGGCTATGTGTATGTTAATTCAGGTTGTGACAAGCCTGTTAAAAGGCTTTGGATAAGCAGCATGACGGATGAGGCCATCGAGGATGGCTTTAAGAAGCTAAGGGATAACAAGGAGTATTTCAGCCTGTACCAGTCTGCGAGAGCACGTTCGGAGGCAGACTGGCTTGTGGGTATAAACGCCACGAGGCTTTTCACGGTTAAGTATAATCGCATGCTTACAATAGGGAGAGTTCAGACACCAACGTTGTCTTTGATAGTGCAGAGACAGAAGGAGATAGATGGGTTTGTTTCGCAGCCGTTTTATGAGGTTGCGGCAGACTGTGATGTGTTCACTGCCACATGGTTTAATAAGGACGGTACAAGAATCGACGAACAGGAAAAAGCCGAAGAGATTGCATTCAGATGCAGAGACAAGGAGGCTACTGTTACAAAGCTTAAAACGAAGAGAGCAACAGTGGAAAGGCCTCTGCTTTATGACTTGACCGAGCTTCAGAGGGACGGAAACAGAAGGTACGGGTATTCTGCAGAGCAGACATTGGATGCGGCACAGAATTTATATGAAAAATATAAGCTTGCAACATATCCCAGGACAGATTCCAGGTATCTTACGAAGGATATGAAATCATCTCTACCCGGACTGCTCAAGAATATAAGAGACGGATGGAAGGGGGCCGATTACTGTGTTGATAAGGTAATAGGGCAAAAGCTTAATGTGGATAAGAGGGTTATAGATGATTCAAAGGTTACAGATCATCACGCCATCATAGTTACTCCCAATATCCGCAACGCCTCGGGAATAAATCTTCCGGAAAGGGAAAGAAATATACTTAGGCTCATAGTGGCAAGGTTTATTGCAGTGTTCGACAAGAAGCAGGAATACGACCAGACGGACCTGGAAATTCAAATAGAAAGCGATAAATTCAAGGCACGAGGAAAAAAGGTGGTAATACCCGGCTGGAAGGAAATAGAGGATATTATGCTGGGCAAGATAAAGGATGATTCTGAGGAGAAGGAAATCAGCATCAACATTGATGTGGGTCATAAAATTATGCCTAAGGAAATAAGCGTTGTGACTAAAAAAACATCTCCGCCGAAGTCTTATACGGAAGCAACACTGCTCACGGCCATGGAGACAGCAGGCAAGCAGATAGAGGATGAAAGGCTTAAGGAGGAAATGAAGTCAATAGGATTGGGAACTCCGGCAACCAGAGCGGGAATAATTGAGAAGCTCATATCTGTGGGATATATAAAAAGAAATAAGAAAAATCTCGTGCCTACTCAAAATGGAATTCAATTGATTGAAATAGTGCATGAGAAGCTCAAGAAGCCTGACCTTACAGGGGAATGGGAAAGTCAGCTTGGAAAGATATCCAAAAAGGAGGTCGCTTCAAGAGACTTTATAGTTGATATAAAAAAATATGTTGCCGAGATAGTAAGAGAAGGTAAAATTACTTCTGCGGCAAATGTAAACTTCCAACAGGAGGTGCGAAAGGGCGGCGTTGAGGCTGTCGGTGTGTGCCCGAGATGTGGAAGGGAAGTTTTAGAGGGCAAGAAAAAGTTTTTTTGTGCAGGATATAAAAACTATCCGTCTTGCAATTTTTCCTTGTGGAAAGAAGATAAAACGTTGATTGAAAATGACATTGCATTAACAAGGGAAAATGCGTCTGAACTTTTAAAAGACAGGCGAACCGAGGTTTCGACAAAAACAAATGAAGGCGAAAAGAAAATTACAATAAAGCTGGTAGATAATGGATACAGGACCTCGTATGAAATTGAGTGAAAAAGTGCAGGGAGGCTACTGCATCCTTGCAATTCTTTTGATGTGCATAGAAAATGCAAGTAAGAATAAGGTTTATCGAGAAAGAGGTATAAAATACAAGGATAATTTTAAAAATTTACTGAAAAATAAATTATTTTGTTATATATGAATAATTGCTTAAAAAAATTATTTATATTAGAATACACCACAGGAATAAAATAAAAGGAGCAGAAAATGGAATTTTTATATCAAGGAATAGCACAAATAACTTGGCAGCAAATTTTTATGTGGATAATCGGAGGAACTCTTATATATTTGGCAATTGCCAAGGAATTGGAGCCGGCGCTTTTACTCCCTATGGGCTTTGGTGCAATTTTAGTAAACATACCTATGTCAGGTGTTTTAAATCAGAATATGGCAGGCATAGGAGAGGTTCATGGTATTATAGACTGGTTGTTCGAGGTGGGTATCAGTTCTTCGGAGATGATGCCGCTTTTGCTGTTTATCGGTATAGGAGCAATGATAGATTTCGGTCCTATATTATCCAATCCGAAGCTTTTGCTGTTTGGCGCGGCAGCACAATTCGGGATTTTTGCAACAATCACGGTTGCAGCCCTATTGGGATTTCCCATACATGATGCTGCTTCAATAGGAATAATAGGTGCTGCGGACGGGCCCACATCAATACTTGTATCGCAGAGACTGGGGAGTAATTTCATAGGCCCAATAGCAGTGGCAGCATACTCATACATGGCATTGGTTCCGATTATTCAGCCCATTGCCATAAAGCTATGCACAACAGAAAAAGACAGAAAAATAAAAATGAAGTATAATCCCAAGAGTGTTTCAAGAATGACAAGATTGCTGTTTCCCATAGGGGTTACCATAATAGCCGGATTAGTTGCACCGGCTTCAATATCGTTGGTAGGATTCCTGATGTTTGGAAATTTAATAAGAGAATGTGGCGTATTGAGAGCATTGTCAGAAACTGCACAAAAGGATCTGGTCAATTTGATAACCCTGCTGCTGGGGATTACAATTGCCGCAAGCATGAGAGCCGAAAATTTCGTTACATTTGAAACATTGCTCATAATGGGACTGGGATTGCTGGCATTCGTATTTGATACAATTGCAGGGGCGTTGTTTGCAAAGTTCCTTAACCTGTTTCTGAAGGAAAAAATAAATCCTATGGTTGGTGCGGCTGGAATATCTGCTTTCCCAATGTCGTCAAGGGTTATTCAGAAAATGGGACTTGAGGCTGATTCGCAGAACCATTTGCTCATGCACGCAGTTGGAGCCAATGTTTCAGGGCAGATAGCATCGGTTATTGCAGGCGGAGTAATACTTGGCCTTGTTCCGGGATTAATGTAGGAGGTAAGGCATGGGTATAAATTATGTAAATGTTATGAATTCCTTAAAGCTTATGGGAATGGGTATGGCGGCCATTTTTATAGTAATTATAGTAATTTATGCGGCTGTCAGCATAATGCTGAAGGCCACGGCTAATAATAAATAAAAAGTAGAGAGAATCGAGGAAGGTGACTTATGAAATTATCATATTGGAAAGCAATAACTGCCATTTTAGTTGTGGTCATTTTTTCTTCGGTTTTTTTTATGGGGCCGGAAAAACAAAGCTCTTTTGATCTGGAATTATTGAATCATTATCCCTATTTTGACGCAATGATAGAAGAAGAACTTGTCAGCAGAGTAGAAGATATTCAGATTTTTAAATGGAACAAAAGTATTTTGATCTTTTTAGGTATAGAATATGTTGTGTTAAGCATTGTAAATTCCGGTTATTTGTATGGGCGGAGATGTGT
>DNNV01000033.1:6384-6823 GCA_003497505.1 Clostridiales bacterium
TTTGTATGGGCGGAGATGTGTGGACTACATAGATGCGGCGTTGCGTTTTTACAGCTACAGTGCATTTATTGTTTTTTTTATAAACAAGAAGGATGGTAAAAAACGCGGATACACTCATTTATATGCGTGAAAATAATTAATCAGGAGGAAAAATGAGAATTAATAAAAATATGTACATTATTGTCATGCTTTTGATTGTTGCAATTTCATTGACAGCATTGTTCGGCATAAACGCAGGACCAATCAATATAAGAGGCATGAAGGAAATCCGTTTTGGAATAGATATAAGAGGAGGAGTAGAGGCTATATTTGAGCCTGCAGAGCTTGATAGGGTACCCACGGAAAGTGAGCTTGAATATGCAAGAATAATAATGGAAACAAGGATGGACGCTCAAAATATATTGGACAGGGAAATTACTGTTGATAAAAACAGCGGCCG
>DNNV01000260.1:0-8769 GCA_003497505.1 Clostridiales bacterium
TAATTTCATAAAATTTCAGTTGTCAGCTTTGATCTTCGGCGGAAATAATCCCGATTTTCTTCGCTATCTGCAGATTGACTTTTAATACATTGACTGTTTCTTCTCCGAAGATACCCAGAAATTTGCCTTGTGTATTGTTTTTTATAATTTCATTAATAGTATCTTCTGATAACCCTGTTGCTTCCACTAGCGCCGGAACTTGTATTCCAGCGGACTTAGGACTTATATGAGGATCAAGACCTGAACCCGAAGCAGTCAGTAAGTCGGTCGGTATATCCTCTTTTTTAACGGAAGGATTTGCATCCAAAAAACTTTCAATATCTTTTTCCACACGTTTCAGCAAATCAGGATTTGTTGCAGCATAGTTATTAGAACCTGAGCCAATTTCCAAATAGCTTCCGTTTTCTTTTTCCTCCTGTGTATATGTGTTATAGTTTACCGCAGACGGACGGCATTTCATAAAACGCACATCCGTAAAATTCTGGCCTACAAGCTCTGAGCCTACTGCCTTACCATCTATCTTTATTAAACTCCCATTGGACTGAATCGGAAAAACAATTTGACTTATTCCCGTCAGCAGTAAAGGATAAGCCAGCCCACACATTAATGTAAGGAGCAACGTCACTAAAAATGGTCTTTTAATATATTCAAAAAAATTTTTCATATTAATACCTCCCGGAAGTTACTGTTTATAGTCCAATCACCACTAATAATGGGGTGATTATTAAATCAATTGCTTTTATACCGATGAATGGAGCGGCAATTCCGCCCAATCCGTAAATCAGCATGTTGCTCGAGAGAATCCTTTCGGATCGCTGCGGTTTGTATTTAACTCCTTTCATGGCCAACGGTATCAGGCACGGAATAATAACCGCATTAAAGATCAGGGCAGAAAGTATTGCACTGTATGGTGTAGATAACTCCATAATGTTCAACATTTTCATCTGTGGTATTACCGCCATAAACATGGCCGGTATAATTGCAAAGTACTTAGCCACATCATTGGCAATGCTGAAGGTAGTCAGTGAACCTCGCGTTATTAAAAGCTGCTTTCCGATTTCCACAACATCAAGTATCTTGGTAGGGTCAGAGTCCAAATCCACCATATTTGCGGCTTCCTTAGCTGCAGAGGTACCACTGTTCATAGCAATTCCGACATCAGCCTGAGCCAGTGCAGGAGCATCATTTGTTCCGTCTCCGGTCATGGCTACGACTTTTCCTTCCCTCTGCTCAGCCTTGATGACTTTGATCTTATCTTCCGGTTTGCATTCGGCAATAAAGCTGTCTACCCCCGCTTCATGGGCAATAGTGGCCGCAGTCAGCGGATTGTCTCCTGTACACATGACAGTCTTGATGCCGATGGACCTGAGCCTTTCAAAACGCTCTCTAAGCCCTGGCTTGACTGTATCCTTAAGATATATCACACCATAAATCCTGCTTCCAGAGCAGACTACAAGCGGAGTTCCGCCAAGCTTTGAAACATCCTTTACCTTTTCATCCAGATCCTTCGGTATCTTGCCTCCAAGCTCTTGAACGTAGCTGCAGATGGCATCATACGCACCCTTGCGAATCTTGGTGCCGTCCGGCAAATTCACACCGCTGATTCTTTCCTGTGCGGTAAATTTGATAAATTCTGTGCCCGGCATAGTTTCCTGACGGTTTCCGCTTAGGCTGTATCCCAATTCTACAATTGACCTGCCTTCCGGAGTATCATCTTGCAAAGAGCTGATAACGGCATTCCGGATAAGTTCCTGCTCACTTGTATTTTCTGTCGCAATGAACTGTGAAGCCATCCTGTTTCCGTAAGTAATTGTTCCTGTTTTGTCCAAGATCATAGTATCTACGTCGCCGCAAGCCTCAACCGCCTTACCGGACATTGCAATGACATTAAAGCGTGTAACACGGTCCATACCGGCAATACCAATCGCTGAAAGAAGACCGCCGATGGTTGTTGGAATCAGACATACTGTCAGAGCAATCAGTGTGGAAATTTGCAGGCGCACACCACTGTAAACAGCAATCGGATAAAGAGTCACAATTACAATCAAAAATATAATTGTTAAGCTGACAAGCAATGTATTCAGAGCAATTTCATTCGGTGTCTTTTTGCGTGAAGCTCCTTCCACAAGTGAAATCATTTTATCGAGGAAAGATTCACCAGGATTTGATGTAATGCTGATTTTAAGCCAGTCGCTCACTACTGTTGTTCCTCCTGTAACGGATGCGAAGTCACCGCCGCTCTCTTTCACTACAGGTGCAGATTCTCCGGTGATTGCAGACTCATCCACAGAGGCGATTCCTTCAATTACTTCGCCGTCGTTGGGGATGATTTCTCCGGACTTGACGAGGACAACATCCCCCTTTTTCAGAGTACTTGCACTTATGATGGTTTCTGTTCCGCCTTCATTTATTATGCGGGCCTTCATGTCAGTCTGAGTTTTTTTGAGACTCTCGGCCTGCGCTTTGCCACGTCCTTCAGCCACTGCTTCCGCAAAATTTGCGAACAATAGCGTTATAAAGAGAATAGCGGCTACCATTACGTTGTAAATTCGAAGATTTGTTCCGTCATCGCCAAACAATCCGGGCGAAAAGCTGAGGAGCAGTGTTATGAAAAAACCGGTTTCCACAACAAACATGACAGGATTTTTTATCATATATCTTGGATTCAGTTTTATGAAGGCTCCTCTAATGGAATCTCTCAATATATCTCTGGTAATAAATTTTGTCTTAATTTCTTTGCTCATAAATATAACCTCCTTAATTCCATAGTGTCAGATGTTCTGCAATCGGTCCAAGTACCATAACCGGGAAAAAGGTAAGTGCGGCAATAATCAGAACCACCATGAGCAATGAAATGGTGAAAGTCCCGGTATCTGTTTTAAGTGTTCCGACCGATTCATTTATAGGCTGTTTCATCATTAAGGATCCTGCAACTGCCAATTGTATAATGATTGCCAGATAGCGTCCGAAAAACATTACAAGCCCGGTTGTGATATTCCAAAAATATGAATTGTCCGCAAGTCCTTCAAATCCTGAACCATTATTGGCTGCGGCTGATGAAAATTCATACAGCACCTGAGTCAGCCCATGATATCCCGGATTTGTAATTCCCGCCACCCCCTCAGGGACAGCTACAGCCAGTGCCGAAAAAGTCAGTATAAGCAGCGGATGAATTATAATGCCCAAGGCTGTAAGTTTCATTTCCTTGCCTTCAATCTTTTTTCCGAGATACTCCGGCGTACGACCAATCATCAACCCGCAGATGAATACCGCTAAGATGGCATAAAGAAGCATGTTCATAAGACCGACTCCCTTGCCGCCGAAAACCACATTGAGCATCATATTCATTAGGGGTACTGCTCCGCCCAAAGGAGTGAGCGTATCATGCATATTGTTGACAGTTCCTGTTGTAAATGCGGTAGTGACGGTAGTGAATACGGCAGATTGTACTACACCAAAGCGAACCTCCTTACCTTCCATGCTTCCCATGCTTTGGTTCAGCCCGGCCTTTTCAAGAATCGGGTTACCTGCACTTTCCGCAGCAAGGCATACCGCTAAGCCAACAATAAAGATAATTGACATCACCGCAAAAATCGGCCTTGCCTCACTTCCGAACCATATTCTTTTTTTCATTCCGTTTGTCTTTTCTTTTTTGCCGTTATGCACCATATGACCAAAGACAATCACGCAAGCGCCTGGAAGCACCATCATAGAAAGCATTTCGGCCATATTAGAAACGATGTTGGGATTTTCCAGTGGAGTTGCAGAATTGGCTCCAAGGAAGCCTCCGCCGTTTGTGCCAAGATGCTTGATAATTTCTAAGGAAGCGATAGGCCCCATGGCAATGTCCTGATATCCTCCCTCAATTGTATGCACAGTAATGTTTGGCGATAAATTCTGCGGTACTCCCTGAGATACGAGAAACACCCCTCCAATAATTGAGAGCGGCAGTAAAACTCTTGTGGTAATACGCACAAGATCCACATAAAAATTTCCGACATTATGTGTTTTCCCGGCTAATCCCCTCATAAAGGCCATTGCGACAGAAAAACCGGTAGCCGCAGAAGTGAACATCATAAAGGTGATTACCGTCATCTGGCTGAGGTATGAAAGCCCGGATTCTCCGGAGTAGTGCTGCAGATTTGTGTTTGTCATAAAGCTGATTATCGTATTGAAGGCCAGAGTCGGCTCCATGCCTCCTATCCCGTTGGGATTTAAAATAGGAACTTCCTGAATTCTCAGGATAAAGTATCCAATCAATACCATCACAGCGTTGGTGGCAAGCACGGACATCGCATACTTCTTCCAGCTCATTTCTTCTTTGTCGATGCCGCATACACGGTAAATAGAATTGTCAAGCCTGTCAAATACCGGATCTGCAAACGTGCGTTGAAGCTCCGCAACATGATACAGGTATTTTCCAATTGGTATAATAAGGGCAACAAAAGTTGCCAAAATCAAAATTATTTGCAACATTATTTTTCTCCGCCTTTTTAAAATTTTTCCGGATTGACTAAGGCATACAACAGGTATGCTCCCAATGCAAAAATTAAAATTCCTAAAACTATCATAAATACGTAACCTCCTCTACGATTTTTCGATCTGTCGCCGACACCAGTCCGCAAGAAGCTTAATTAATAAAAAGCTTATTGCAAAAACAGCGAGCATTAAAACATCCATATTATTTTCCTCCTGTTTTAGCTGAATTCTTGAACATTGTAACACTATAATCATTAGAGTGGTGTAAGGGTTTGCTTGGTAGGATTAATATAGTATTAAGATAATTATTCAGGCAGGTTTTTCGGTTTAAAAAGCGCCCTCTATGCCTTTGCAGGCACAGAGGGCGCTTTAGTCTTCAATCTTCAGCAACACGAAGCATTCTGTATCCGACACCAATGTGTGTTTGAATATATTTAGGCTGAGACGGATCTGCTTCAATCTTCTTTCGCAATGTTGCCATAAATACGCGCAGTGCGGGTATATCGCTGGCATAGTTTCCCCATATTTCATTCAGTATGAAATTGTGGGTAAGAACCTTTCCTATATTTCTGGCCAACAGGCAGATGAGCTTATATTCAATAGGAGTAAGATGGATTTCCTCATCATCCATATAGACACATCCGGCGGCATAATCAACTTTAAGGCTGCCATTGATAAAAATTGTCGAATCTTTCATCAGTTTTTCACTGTCGTAACGAACACGCCGCAGGCTTACCCGAAGCCTTGCAAGCAGCTCATCCACGCTGAAAGGCTTTGTCAGATAGTCATCTGCTCCAGCATCCAATGCATCGATTTTATCCTTATCCTCACTGCGGGCACTAACTACAATGATCGGAATATTTGACCATTCCCGCACATTGCGGATGATTTCCACTCCATCCATATCAGGCAATCCTAAATCCATAATAATAATATCAGGTTGTTTTGAAACAGCCTCGAACAAAGATGCACCGCCTGTTTCCGCCGTATGATAAAGATAGCCCTGTGTTTCCAGTGTGGTGGTAATCAGCTTTCGTATTGCTTTATCATCTTCTATAACCAAAATCAAAGGCTTATTCATTCAAATTTACCTCCTCCGCATGCAAAGTGAAGCCAAATATTGTTCCTTTCGGAGCATTGTCTTTAACATAGATATTACCGCCGTGGGCAAGTATAATAGATTTGCATAAGGAAAGCCCCAGTCCAAGGCCCCGGCGTCCATCCCCGCGAACATTATCAGCTGTGAAAAACATATCAAATAATTTTTCTTTTGCTGTATCTGAAATACCTGAGCCGTCATCAGCAATTTCCACACGAATATATTGTTCATCCTTTTCGGCAGTTATTGTTATATTGGACCCCTTATGTGTATATTTGATTGCATTATCAATAATATTTACTATTACCTGCATTATAAGCTGAGAGTCCATTCTTGCCATGAGAAAATCGTCGCTCAGAACCGTCTTGATGTTATGGTCCGTACTGTTCCGGTCAACATGGTGCATTGCCTCCGAAATAACCTCATCAAGAAGTTCGGGCTGCATATTTAAGCTTACCGTCCCGTTATCGATTCGTGTGATTGACAGCAGATTCTCCACAAGATTAATAAGCCAGATGGAATCATCATAGATATCTGCGTAAAGTCCTTTTCTCTGTTCTTCACTGAGTACCTTTTCATTGCCCATCAGGATTCCGGCATTTCCTAAAATACTTGTAAGAGGTGTACGCAAATCATGTGAAATTGCTCTAAGCAGGTTTGCGCGCAGCTGCTCTTGCTGCATCTGCATGGAAATCTTCTGCTGCGTTTCTCTCAGCAGTTCCTTTTCCAAAGCTAAAGCGCATTCTCCCAGCATTGCGATAAAAATACTCTTTTCAAAAGCTTCAAGAGGGGCATCACGATCCATTGCAATTCCTGCAACAGCCAGTACCTTGCCTCCGCTTCGCACGGCTAAATAAAGGCATCGTGCGGCTGAAAGCGTGTTGCTGGTAGCCCCCGCCCTTTTATTATTCTTAAAGACCCACTCCGCAACCGCACGTTCCTGCTTGTCAAGATAACCTTGTGAGGCGATTTTTGCCTTGCTTTCATCAGAGAAAACCATGGGTTCTGACAAACGATCCTGATCAGCTAAATATACGACAATTGTACGATCTAATAATTTTACCATCTGATGTGCTGTTTCTACCAAAATATCTTCCTTATCTTTTGCCTGTTGTAATTTTTGACTTGTTTCCAGAAGTACTTCCGTGCGGTATGCTTTCTGTGCGGATTGACGAGCCTGCTCCTGAATCTGCTTTGTTAATGTGCTGGTAATCAGAGCAGCCGAAAGCATAATCAGGAAAGTAACAGGATAGCCTGGGTCAAATGCATGCAAGGAATATCGTGGTTCAGTGAAAAAGTAGTTGAAGATCAATACACTCAGTACAGAAGAAATAACGCTGTATAACCGCCCTTTAGTTACAACCGCATTTAATTGAACTCCCAGAATGTAAACTGTGATAATATTTGCCACGCTGAAATTATGATAATCAAACAAAAATCCTATTGAGGTGCAAAGCACTAAAATTGTAATTGCCTTAGACGTATCTGCAATAGATAACCTTGGTTTAGTTATCTTAAAAGAATGTTCTTTCATAGAAGGCTGCGTGTCCGGAATGATATATATGTCAATGGCAGGTGCCAGCTCTGTAAGCCTGTCGACAAAATTTGCTTTCCACCATCTTTTTGAGTGTGCCGAACGTCCTATCACAATTTTCGACACGCGGCTCACTTTGGCATACTCTGCAATCTGCCCAGAGATATCCTCCCCATACACTGTTGAAATTTGAGCCCCGAGCTGCTCCGCCAACCTTAAATTCTTTCTAAGTGCCGTCATGTTTTTGTCTTCCGGTTCTTTATTCCCCGGAGTTTCTACAAATAATGCCGTGAATGTGCCGTGAAAGGCCTCAGCCATTCTTGCGGCTGTACGAATAACACGCTCATTGGACGGAGAGGGAGACAGACATACTAAAATATGCTCGTTTGTATAAGGATTGTTGTTTTTATCAGATTCCCCCTGAATTGCGATTCTGTTGACCTGATCTGCGGTTTTTCGCAGTGAAATTTCACGCAGAGCAATTAATTTTTCTCTGGTAAAAAAATTTTCCAAAGCCCTTTGAGCCTGATCTTCGCTGTATATTTTCCCTTTGTTCAATCTTTCTATGAGATCATTTGGTTCGATATCAACCAACTCAATTTGATCTGCATTGTCAAATACACCATCCGGGATACGTTCCCGGACATAAATTCCGGTAATAGCCTCAACTATGTCATTTAAGCTTTCAATATGCTGCACATTGATGGTAGTATAAACGTCAATGCCCGCCTGAAGCAGCTCTTCTACATCCTGATATCTTTTTTTATGACGGCAGCCTGCAGCATTTGTATGTGCCAGTTCATCAACGAGAATAAGCTCAGGCTTTCTTTGGAGCGCCCTGTCCAGATCAAATTCTTTTAGTTGAATTCCTTTGTATGAAAGTTTCAGAGGAGGCAATGTTTCCAGTCCTGCTAAAAGAGCAATTGTTTCCGGACGGGCATGCGGCTCAATATAACCGGCTATCACATCAACACCGCTTGATTTAGCTTCATGTGCATCATTTAGCATGGCATATGTTTTACCAACACCTGCCGCATAACCAAAATATATTCTCAGCTTGCCGCGTTCTTGTCCTGACGGCATATTGGAGAGCTGTTCCATCAGAGTAACAGAATCTGTTTGACAGATTGCCATAATACCACGCTCCTTTTTGATTAATTGTAACATTATAGCATTGCATGTATCAAAATAGTATTATAATTTTAATCACAGCATTAAGATTCCGTTAAGATATATAAAACATTTGGAAATCGGCGAAATCTGATTTTATTTATCAAATCTTAATGCATTGACATAAATCTTCATGTAAAAAATATTGAATTTATAATTAATCCGCGTTATACTTTCGCTAAAGATGTCATCGGTACACAATTTTGACAGTGGAAAGGAGATGATAATATGTTTGGTATAAAAAAAAATACCTGTTATATAATTATAGCCGGCTGCGGAACTTTAGGAGCCGCACTGGCAGGAAAATTGGCGGAAGAAAATGAAGTTACTATAATTGACAATAACATAAATGCTTTTGAAAAACTGCCCGACTGCTATAACGGATTTACCTTTAATGGAGATGTTAACGACGCAGGTGTTTTGGCGGAAGCCGGAATTCAAAATGCAAATGCTCTGATTGCGGTTACGGGAAATGATGTTCTCAATC
>DNNV01000260.1:8965-10836 GCA_003497505.1 Clostridiales bacterium
TGATGTTCTCAATATTTTTTTGTCATTAATCTCAAAAAAAATTTATCATGTGGAGCGTGTATATGCTGGATTGACCGATCCGACATTCAGAGACACATATGCTAAACTTGAACTAAAAACATTGCAATCTTCGGATTTATGGCTGGAAGCATTTAGAAGGGAGATGTCATTATGAAGATTTTGATTGCCGGTAACGGCACACAATCATTGTATATAATTAATTCGCTTTTGGATAAAAAGCATCAGGTAACCGTTTTAAATGAGGATTCAAATTATTGCCAACAGCTGGCAGACCAATACGAAGAGCTCGATGTGCTTATAGGAAACAGTGCAGATATATCGATATTGGAAGAAATAAGAACTAAAAAATTTGATATGGCAATAGCCATGTCATCTTTTGATTCAGAAAATTTCGTAATTTGCGAATTATGTAAGAATATACTTCATATTCAGAACACTGTGGCAATTGTGAGCTGCCCTCACAATGCTGATATTTTTAAAAAATCAGGTGTTACCGGCACTATTGATTTAAATGATTTTATATTGTCCTGCATTGGAAGTAATATTACAAATATTGCCGCAAAAACAGCAAGGGATGGAGCCGAGGCAGGCTTGGTAAAGAAATGACCACTTCATCGTCCTTTGGTCAGTGATTATGATGATTAAGCAATATTAATCTTATGAGCAATAAAGTAGGTTTCAGCGGGGGTTGGTTCATCCCCACTGAAACAATAAAGGAAACTGAAATTTATTTTTTGCAATGTCTTTACTGCAAATATTTTAAGCTTTGCGGTTGTCCTGAATGTTTACAAATAGTTAAACAATGATGATTTCATTTACCTATCTTTCTCTTTTTTGTGATTTTTTAATTATATAATCCTTCATAACCTTAAGAGCTTCTTTATTGCGTCTTGGCTTCCAACCGGGGAAAGCCTTCATCAGACGCTTAGAACCGAAAATATTTGTTTCGAGGAGTTCTCTGTTAAGTGAATTCTTCACATCATCCAAAGCTTCTCTACGTTTTTGTATAATATCGGATATATCGGACTCCATCTCACGCTTCGTCTGTTCGATTTTTTCCTCCAACTTCTCTCTTTCCTGATATATTTTATACTCAATTGATTCCTTCTTAGCTGCTATGCTTATAGTGCCTGCGGCCAAGCTCTCTCCCAGCTCATCAGATGATTTCTTAATCATGGCTGACAACTCTTCTATACGCTCCATCTTTTTATTCAGCTTGAAAATTGTTTTGACTGTTGCAATAATATCAATTACGAAGACAACTGTAAAAACAATCAAAATAATCACTGCCGGCATATCCGGAATAAAATTTACAAGTCCGGATACCATAGGATGAATCCTGTCTACAACAATAAGACATGCTAACCCCCACATCAGTGAAAAAATGGGACAAATATATCCTCCTAAATTAAACGGCCTGTCCGAATAATCCCACCACTTATGCTTAAATATTTTCTCCAATATAAAACCCGTAAAAAGCTCAATTGCACTTGTTACAAAGACTGATCCAAGGAACAATAAAAATGGGTTTTCATGAATAGGTGTCAATAAGTTTACAACTGCAATAACCCCAAACCCATAAATCGGACAATAGGGACCGTTTAAAAATCCTCTATTTATAAATTTACCTTCATTCAAAGCCGCATATACAACCTCTGTACACCATCCTAAAAAAGCGTATATAAAAAAGTATAAATATATTTTAATGAACATCTTTACTCCTCTTAAAAAACTCTGTATTTACCCACTCTTTATAATTAATTGACCCCATTATATTTTATGCTAGCTATATATTAATGGATAAAAATATACAAACTTATAATATTAGTATATACCAGCCGAACCAAAAT
>DNNV01000043.1 GCA_003497505.1 Clostridiales bacterium
AAATTAAATAAAAGTTAATAAAAAGGTAATGAAATTTTAAATAGTTAAAACTTTTTGAATCTGTTGAACGTCTACATATATATATTTGGATATATAAAGATTATATACATCTGATATTATTCAAATTATCAAACTATAAAATTGAAAGAGAACTACTATGGGACATATAGGTACAATAATTGAAAAATACAGACAAGCTATTGGAATGAGCCGAAAGGAACTGGCAGAAGACATTTGTTCTGAAAAGTACATATACCTTATTGAAAAGGGAGAGCGCACACCATCCGTGAATTTGATGAATCTTATCGGAGAAAGAATGGGAGTGTATCTATTTGGGTTTTATGCGTACATAGATTGTGAAGACCCGGTGGGTGTAAAGGAAAAAATGAAGTTGTTCCATATGTGCCGAATAAACCTTGATTTTGAGGTTCTTAATAATGCTACAGAGCAGGCTGAAAATATGCCGGACTTCAAAAATAAGCCATGGTGTTTTGAAATAGTACTGAACAAGATTTATAATATGGTGTTTGAAGAAAAAAAATGTGCAGAAGCATTGCTTCAATTAGAAACTTTGATAAAGGAAGTAAAGTCGTACGAAGTTTCGGATATATTTTTAGTAAATGCTTACACTCTTATGACCACATGTGCACTTGTTACCATGGATGTAGATATTGCCAGGGATGCGGCAATTCGTGCCCACGAAATTATACAAAACAATTATGATATTGAGTTATACGATCAACTTCTTACAAAAGTAACTGTCAATTTGATGGGAGCACTCTATTCAAGCAATGAAATGGATGATGTTATAGAAAGAGGCAAGGAACTTATCCGTGTTAAACAAAGCCGTGATTCATACGGAAAAATCCATTTTATATATATGTTTATGGCTCTTGCATACTATGCAAAAAATCAATGGGATGAAGCTGTAATATGTTTGAAAAAAGCAGTATATTTTCTCATGGCGGATAACAAGCCGGTGGATGTCAATTTTATAGCCTTAGACGGAAGATTCCGGGCAATGCTGGATGATCTCAGCCCCTATTCGGAGATAATAGATTATTTCAGAAAAGAATATAGGGTGTAATTAAAGATCATCGGGCACAATATGTAATTGCAGAAGTATGCGGTAACAATTGTTCTATACAAAATTTACCTTATTTGTGATAGCATAGGTGCATTAATACTCAATTTAAAGATATGAAAATACGGATGCTGTTTATGATATGAGTATATGTATATGTCTAAAGCGGTAGACGGAATGCATATTACAGCCTGCAGCTGTGATATTAACAGTGTTATTTACAAGCGTTATGCTTTTAAATAAAAAAATATAAAATATATAATTTGACAAGAAAGGAGGCATGAGAAATGGAAAAAATAAAGAGAGCAAAAGGTATCAGTATTGTTCTGTTGTTCATGATGGTGTTTCAGTTGATGATGCCAGTGAACTTTGCGTATGGAGATATAACTTCAGGAGAAGATAAAGATTTATCTGAATACTCATTGTATTCGATATCAGGCTCAACAACACCAACAGGAATACAAGTGACAGCAAGAGGAGTAGGGCCGCAGAGTGATTTAGGTAATATATTTGACTTTGCTCACATTACAATTAATGGAAATCCTATTAGTGATGATGATATTATCACAATAAATGCAGATACGACTGCAAATATTCGCTTTACTTGGGATACTGAAGGACTTGATGCTAAAAATGGAGACACGGCAGAAATTCAACTTTCCGATGCATTTACGATTGTTACTACGCCAAGAGCTGCTATTAATGTCGATGGAACAAAAGTAGGAGAATACTGGATTGATGGGGGTGTCCTTAAATTTGAATTTAACGAGAATATTGAGCAAGGTACAGTTAAAAATGGGTGGGTTGAGCTCGGTTTAAAGTTTAATCTCGAAAAATTCAAAGAAAATATAGAGCAAGAAATTCCATTCCATGATGGTAGCGAACATAACATAACAGTAATCGCGCGACCTAATTTAACTCATAAGGGTATTACAAAAGAAGGACATCCTAATAGCAAAGAGAACGCAAGAGAAATCACCTGGACAATTGATGTAATTAATACTAATGATGAAAAGGTAGAAAATGCAAAATTAGAAGATGACATTCCGGTGGGGTTAGGTGCAGCCAAAAATTTTGTTATCAACAAGTTACATATCGGAATTGATGGGAAAATAACTAAAGGTGACGAAGTGACACTAACTCCGGTCACAACTGCTTTTCCAATTAACTTAGGCACTATGGCACCATTCACCGGTTACCGAGTTCAATTTACAACAAACATTGAAGATTACACGGAAACCACATTTACCAACAAAGCGACATTTAGCTATAACGGCAAGGATGGCTTGCCGGCAGAAGGAACTGTTGGTGGATTGACAAGAAGCAATCCCATAGAAAAAAAAGGTTCTCGAATTGGAAATACCGACAATATAGAATGGACTATAGATGTCAATAAAAATGGTCAAGAGATTGAAAAAGCTATTGTAGAAGATGCGCTGCCCGAGGGGTTAAAAATAGTTCCAGGCACTATCAAAGTTTTTAGAATTAGCCAATCTGGAAATACCTGGACACCGGGTGCTTCTCACGGAACAACTTTTACCGGATTTCCTATTGATTTAGGACCATTGACACCAAGTGTTGCGTATCGAATTGTATTTGAGACAACTGTTGATTGGTCAAAAGTAAATAGTGGCGAATATCAAATAAACAATGGTTTCAAGAATACCGCGACGCTCTTTGATGACAATGATGAATTAAACCATGCTGACGCAACAGTTAACATCAATAGAGGTCCTATCCTTGAAAAAATAGGAGTGGATAATGTAAATTATGATAATAAAACAATCACTTGGACAGTTACTGTTAATAAGGCTAAGCATCCGTTAAATACTGTAACGGTAACAGATATACTGCCGGCGGGGTTGAAGCTTTTAAATCTTTCAAATCCTGTTGTAATTACAACAGATGCGACAGAAAACTATACAAGCTATAGCACTGCTACTGGAACTGTTAGTGATCCACCCAATGGTGATAAGACCAAGCTTGAAATTACCTTAAACAATGTGGGAACACAAACACTCACAATTAAATACACAACAGAAATCACAAATTTCAACATCAATAGCTTTGGAAACACAGTTGGGATGAGTGGAACCGGCGTTGGTACAGGTGGCTCAGACAGAGTAGTCACAGTAAATCCAAAAGCAAATACCTATACGAAGGGTTATGTCGGAATTAACTACAATGAGAAGACTATCGATTGGCGATTAACTGTTGATCCAAGAAGAGAAGCAATTGCGACTCTAAAAATAGAGGATACCTTCCCTAACAAAGGAATGATTTTATTACCGGAGACAGTGACGGTTACTTTAAAAGGGAATACGCTCACTAAAGGAACTGATTATACATTGGCTCCTCGAACAGAAGGCGGAGAAACAGGCTATCACAAGGGTTTCATTATTTCTGTTCCGGAAGCCGGTTCGTCGATTACTTCTTTAGACGGAGGTCAGCTAATCATTAATTATAAAACCTCCTATGACCCGGAAGTAGCAGTAGATGGCAACAAGTTAGAGCCTCATATAGTCGGCACAGATCAGAGTAGAATTTATAATAACCGTACTCACTTTACAGGAACGACCCAAAATAGTAATCCTATCAACGAAACTCGTAATGCACAGATAACTGTAAAAACAGAGTCATGGAACAGTGGGAAAAAAGAAGGACAATTAGTCCACTTTGATGGCGAAGGAAAAAAGGTAAACGGTTGGGTAAGCGGTGCTGAAAGAAAGATTGCATGGCAGCTATACTTGAACTATCAAAAACAAAATCTTGGATCTAATGTTTCGGTAACAGATACATTAGCTTATACAGGAGTTATTGATGAAGGAAGTATAAAGGTATCTGTTTATGAGGTTGCTGCTGATGGCACTACATCCATTACACCAAGCACTGAATTAACTCTTGGCGATGATTATTCAGTAACTGTTGAGGGTGACAAATTCACTCTAATCTTTAAAAAAGCGGTAACTGAAAGATATGTAATTGAATTTACAACATCAGTACCTAATGTATCACAGCAAATATATACCAATAATGCAGAGGTTACAGTTGGAAGCACAAAATATCCTTATGCTGCAACCCTTGACTATGATAAACATAATGCTTTCTTAAAAAAGGGTGCGTTAGGTGTAACAAATAATAGCGTATTCACTGGTGAAGAAGTCGAGTGGAGAGTAACGGTTAACGAAAGCTTATCCATCATTAGTAATGCCGTTGTTACCGATACAATCAGTTCAGGTCATGTCTATGTTAATGATAGTCTCAAAGTCTTTAGATTATCAGGAACACAAGAAATACCCATAACAGCGGTTACAGATTATAGCCTTGATGTAAGCACAACAGACGATGGAAAGACTGTTTTAGCCATTACACTTTCTGAAACTTTGAAAGATACATTAGTCTTAAGGTATACAACCGTTGTAACAGAAACAAACGGTGAGATAGGCAACTCAATTTCACTGGACGGAACCGGCATAAGCAAAAAAGAAATAGAATCCTCAAAGCTAAGCGCGGAACAATGGTCCAGTGCAGGCGGAGAATGGGCAAAGGATAAAGGAGCATTAAGAGTAACTAAAATAGATTCAGAAACAAGAGAAGCTATCACAACTAATCAAGCAACCTTTACCCTTTGGTACAACTTGAATAATGTAAAAGTACAATTTGGTGATACAGAATATACCACTGTAAAGGGTGTTCTTGAGATAGGAAACTTACCGCTTAGAACTTATTATTTAAGAGAAATAGCCGCGCCAACGGGATATGTTCTGGCAGATGAAGATTTATCGGTTGTCGTAGATAAAGTAATTGGTAATAATGTAAACAATCCGATTGTTGCAGAAGGAACCTTTGAAAATACAAAAGAGAAAATTGATATTACCGGTACTAAAGAATGGAATGGCGGTTCAGCACCAAGACCGACAGTATGGTTTAAGCTTTACAGACAATTACCGGGTGGAGCTTTAAAAGAAGTACCGGGAGCTGAAATCAAAGAGTTAGCAAACGGCACAACAGAAGTAACCTGGGAGGATGTAGACAAAACCAATATCAATGGTGTGGGATATATCTACTCTATAAAAGAAGTGACTGCTACCGGTGCTGACTTTACTCCTGAAAACTATGTAAAAGCAGAAAATGGCCTAAAAGTAACAAACTCCTATAATAGTCCAACAGATGCAAGTGCGAAAGCAACTAAAGTATGGGCGGGAGAGCCGGAAGGCAGACAAATAGGTAAACCAACAATATGGTTTAAGCTTTATAGGTATGTAGAAGACGGAGAATTGGAAGCAGTACCGGGAGCTGAAATCAAAGAACTGGCAGATGGAAAAGTAGAAGTTGTCTGGACTGGACTTACTAAGACTGATGTTAATGGAAAAGAATATAGCTTCTTAGTAAAAGAAGTAGATGTAGACGGTAATGATTTTGTACCAGAAAACTACAATAAGTCAGAAGAAGGTCTAACAGTTACCAACACCTATACTAAGAGAGATGTAACTGCAACAAAAGTATGGAGTGGTGGCTCTTCTCCAAGACCTACAATTTGGTTTGAGTTATATCGGCAGATTGAAGGCGGAGAATTAGAGAAGGTGAATGTTGCTATCCAAGAATTAGCTGATGGTACAACCGAAGTGACTTGGGAAGACTTAGACAAAACGGATGAGGATGGCAACGAATATATCTACTCTGTAAAAGAAGTAGATGGAGATGGCAAGGATTTTGTTCCAAGCGGATATAAAAAATCCGAAGTGAGTCTGACAGTAACCAATACAAAAACGTCCAGCCCCGGCGGTGGCGGAGAAACTACTCCGGTTTATGGTAAGGTTACTGTTAAGAAGGTAGACGAAGACAAGAAGGTACTTTCCGGAGCTGAGTTTACATTGTATGATTCAAAGGGTAAGGTTGTAGGAAAAGCTGTAACAGGTTCTGACGGAACAGTTTCATTTGAGGAGCTGGGACCGGGAGAATACGTACTTAAGGAAACAAAGGCACCTGAAGGATATGTGTTGGATGATAAAGAAACTGATGTAACAATCAGTGCAAACAAAACCAATTCATATACCTTTACCAACAGGAAGGAAGAGCCGAAGAAGCCGGGAAGGATTGAAATAATCAAGACCGACGAAGAAGGCAAACTCCTTTCAGACGCATGGTTCAGTCTGATTGACGAAAAGGGCTCAACTCTGCAGAATGCTGGAACTGTCAACGGCCGCGTGGCATTTGAAGATGTACCCGTGGGCAGATACACAGTTAAGGAAGTTCAGGCACCTGAGGGATATGAATTAAGCGGCAAGGCTGTTACGGTTACTGTTGAAAGCAACAGGACAGTTGAATTAAGCTTTGTTAACAAGAAGTCGGGAACACCTGTTGTTCCGGCAAACG
>DNNV01000395.1 GCA_003497505.1 Clostridiales bacterium
AATTTGAGAAAAACTATATTTATGAACTGATGATGCTGGATTATGAGGTTAACGGATTTAACACTCTGAACCATGTGGCCGCCGTACACTATGTTGCTATGCATGTTGCAAGGCAGCTGAAGAAGGTCGGCATACATGTTAATCTCGGACTTGTATCCGGAGCTGCGGCAGGACATGACATAGGAAAGTATGGATGTAAGGGGCCGGAAAAAAGGAGAGTTCCCTATCTGCATTATTACTATACGGATCAATGGTTTACAAAATACAACATGCCGGGGATAGGACTGATTGCGACAAATCATTCTACATGGGACCTGGAGCTCGAAAATCTGCCCATGGAATCGCTAATTCTCATTTATGCTGATTTCAGGGTTAAGAACAGGTCAGCCAAGAATGGCTTTGAAATGCATATTTACGATTTGAACGAATCGTTTCAGATAATTCTTGATAAGCTTGACAACGTTGACGAAGCAAAAGAAAAAAGATACCAAAGGGTTTATTCAAAGCTGAAGGATTTTGAAAACTACATGGTTCATGAAGGAATAAACACAGATTTTAAGGCTGATGAGCCAATCCCTTCGGCTTTTATTGACTATGCACTTCTCGACGGATATGAGGTGGTTGAGAACTTCAAGTATATGGCTATTGAGCACAATACGTCCCTCATGAGCAAGCTCAACAATGAAGTTGTTTTTTCAAGTATGATAGAATCTGCGAGAAGTGAGCAGAATTGGCAGAATTTAAGAGCATACTTGAATATACTTGATGAATATTCTATTTATCTGTCACAGAAGGAAAAGCTGTTTACACTCAGCTTTTTGTATGAAATGCTTGTTCACAGAGAAGGGGACATAAGACGTCAGGCTGCGGGTCTTATGGGAAATATTATAGTGTCATTTGACCTGGAATATTCAAAGGAGCTTCCGGAGGATGTCAAGCCATACTTAGGGGGAGAGGTTACGGAAATTTCTTTGTGGGAAAAATATCTGAATCTATTTATTGACCCTGGACACAAGGTGACAGAAAATCACAAGGAGTGGATTGGATATTCGCTGAGGATATTTGTTGATGCTGCCATAAATTCAAGTAAGAACAAGGATAAAAAGATATATATTGATGTATTTGTAAACAATCTGAGAACTGTTGAAGCAAATGATGTGGCAAGGTTCAGCGCCCTAAATTCCTTCTTGAGCATACCTTTGAATTTATATGAGGATGAGCAGCTGAGATTTTTGCTTGAATATGCTTTTGATTCCTTGGACAATCCAGCGCATAACATAAGGCTCATGGCAGTGCAGTTTCTAAATATGGTTGCAGCTAAAAAGGATATGATTAATGTATCTCTCGGAAGGATATCTGACTATGTTTCGGTGATTAATGAAAATGACGGATTGTGCATTAATTATTTAAAGTATAAAATTGCAAAAAATTTGGAGACGCTGTCTGAAATTACAGACAGATATAATGAACTGATGAACAGCAGCAGGTACAAGGCTTCGGATTTGTTTCTCAACAACCTGAAGGCGGCAACTCCGTGGAATGTAAAGACCATCAGCATAGATTACATAATGGAGAATATAAAGGACAAGAATGAAGTTACCATGCTGCAGACCGCGACACATCTTGCTAACCTGGTAAAGGTTAGCGCCAAGGAATCTGTTAGAAACAAAGCGGGTAATTCGCTGGTAAGCATGGGCACTCTGCTTTCAATAGAACAGAGAAATGAAATTGCTGTTGAGCTTTTCAAGGGACTTGAAATAGATGAGCTTCAATATGCCAAGTATATTCCGGAATACCTGGGACGTTTTATGATGCTTTTGCCTCCAAAGGAGCTGGAGGAATGTATACTTGACTTAAATAACATATACAAGGGAACAAACCCCAGGGCCAGCGCTCTTGTAATAAATACATTCGGCATAGTGATTCAATATTACCCGGAATATAAAGACAGATTCAATGAGGATGATGAAAGCTACGGTAAAAGACTGGAGAGGATGCTTGGAATAATACTGAGCGGACTTGCAAATTACAATACTCAGGTTAAGCAGGAGACATTTCTTGTAATAGGTCAGTATATCTTTGGGTCTAAAATTCTACAACTCAAGGAAAAGCACAATATATTCTGTATGATTTATAAAAAGCTTTTGACACTTATAAATGAGAAAGAGCTTGGCGATTTGTTTTTCTTCAACAACTCCTCTTCCTTCAACCACATATACAGGTTTATAAGTGATTATGAATTTTACTACAAAGACTTTGATATAGAAGTAAACAAAAATATTGCATTTTTCCCTGGCACATTTGATCCGTTTTCGATGAGCCATAAGGGAATTGTTACAGCCATAAGAAACCTTGGATACGAGGTGTATTTGTCCGTAGATGAATTTTCATGGTCGAAAAAGGTTCAGCCGAGGATGATACGCAGGCAGATAATCAATATGTCTATAGCTGATGAACTGGGTGTGTTCTTGTTCCCTGACGATTCACCCATAAACATGTCAAGTACCAATGACCTTAAAATATTGAAATCTCTTTTCCCGGGCAAGGATATATTTATTGTGGTGGGAAGCGATGTAATACAGAATGCAACGGCATATAAAGCAAGGCCAACTAAAAACTCCATCCATAGCTTCAGCCATATTGTATTTAAGCGTACCCAGGATGACTCATCTCCGGCTGCACTCAAAAAGGCAGAGGAGTCTAAGAACAGAATCAAGGGGTCCATGGTGGAGCTGCAGCTCCCGCTGTACCTGGAGGATATCAGCTCGACTCAGATAAGAGACAACATAGACAGCAACAGAGATGTATCAAATTTAATTGATTCACTTGCTCAAAGCTTTATTTATGACAGAAACCTCTATACAAGAGAACCTTTGAACAAGGCGGTGCTGAAATCAAAACCGTTTACAATAGAAATAATAGACGACCTGAGCCAGAAAATTGTGGATGAAATAGGGCATTATATTTTCATGCACACAAATCTGTATGAAAATATAGGGGAGGATTTAATTTCGAAAAAAATAAAGCTTCTTGTAATAAGGGACAGCAAGAACGGGAACAAGCTCATAGGCTTCTCGGCATTTCATAAAATAAGCTCGTCAGAGGTATATGGCGAATTCCAGAGCCAGTATATAGCAAACTATGTGCGTGAGAGAACTGCGGGAAGAATAATAGTAATTGATAGCATCTTTATAAATCCCAGCAGGATATATGACAATATGGAGCAGATATTATTGACGGAAACGCT
>DNNV01000029.1:0-3869 GCA_003497505.1 Clostridiales bacterium
GGATTTCACAGGAGGACTGGAGATACTGGCAGGCACAAACGGAGCTCAGGTTGATGCATTCATGAATTTACTGGGTGCGGCTTACGAGCCTGATGCTTTGGATTTAAAAACGAAAGAATTAATAAGTATAGGTGTTGCTGTTTACAACCGTTGTGAATATTGTATTGTTTTCCATACTTACAACGCTCTTCAAGCCGGTGCAACCAGAAAGGAAATTATTGAGGCGGCAATGGTGGCGGTAGCTTTTGGAGGAGGTCCTTCCATAGCATACAGTGCCACTTTATTAAAAGATTCAATAGATGAATTTGAAAATGATTTTAAATAAGCAAGTAAGAGAGGACAAGGTGCTTGTCTTCTCTTACTTTGGTGAAAGATACTGTGATATTAGTTTTTTGAGTTGTAGGAGGGATGAAAGTGATATTAGATATAAAGCTGGAAAAGTTATCAGGCCATGACAGAACTGGAGTTATCGGCTGCATATATAAGGCAGAAGGAGATATTGTAAAAGTAGGAGATGAAGTTCTTGATATAGAGGTTAAAAAGGGGAACACTACTTTCTCATCTGACGTGGAAGGCAAAATTATAGAGATAAAGGTAGAACAAGGAGATAAGGTCTCCATAGGAGATGTGCTGTTTACAGTTGAAGGAGAAAAGGCTGGCAGCAAAGGTGAAGCTGGGAAGAAGCAGGGATTCAACTATATGGCTAATTTTTTAAAACCCCAAAAAGAAACTATTGACGGAGATATAGTTGTTATAGGTGGAGGACCGGGAGGATATGTAGCTGCTATTGAGGGAGCTAAACAGGGAGCCAAGGTAATACTGATTGAGAAGGAAAATCTGGGAGGAACCTGCCTCAACAGGGGGTGCATACCGACAAAAGCCCTGGTTCGTTCTTCAGAGGTTTACGAGCTGGTGAAAAATTCTAAAGACTATGGAATTTTTAATGCTTCTTCGGGGTATGATTTTTCAGAAATAATTGAAAGAAAGAATGAAGTTGTAAAGGAACTGGTTGGCGGAATCGATTATTTGATGTCTAAAAATAATATTACCGTATTTAAAGGCAGCGGTGAAATAATGGATAAGAATACGGTATTTGTAAAAGAGAAGAATAAAGAAGTTACAATTAACGCAAAGAATATAATTATTGCAACAGGATCTGTTACATTTATTCCTCCGATAAAGGGCGTAGAGTCAAAAAATGTGTTAACAAGCACAGAGATGTTAAATTTGAGCAAGCTTCCTGAAAAGATAATAATTGTCGGCGGTGGTGTGATTGGAATGGAGTTTGCATTTATATGCAGGGCTTTAGACGCAGATGTCAGTGTGGTTGAGTTTGCAGACGATATATTGATCGCCATGGACGAAGATGTAAGAAGTGAAATTAGAGAAGCAGCTTTGGAAAAAGGAATAAAGATTTATACAGGCTCAAAGGTTGAAGAAATTATAGATACCGAAGAAGGTAAATCCATTGTAGTATTTGATAATAAAGGTACAAAAGGATATATAACAGGCGATAAAATTCTTATGTCAGTGGGAAGAGTGCCGTTTTACGGCAATATAGATTTGGAGAAAATCGGAATTTCTCTCAATGATAAAGGTAGAGGAATAAAGGTTAACAGCAGAATGCAAACAACAGCAGAGAACATTTATGCCGTCGGTGATGTAACAAATATAATTCAGTTAGCTCATGTTGCTTCTCACCAGGGGCTTGTTGCGGTTGAGAATATTTTAGGGAAGGATACGGAAGCGGAGTATTCTGTAATACCAAGTGCGATTTTTACAATGCCTGAAATTGCATCGGTTGGAATCACTGAAAAAACCGCAAAAGAACAAGGTTTATCAGTAAAGGTAGGTAAATTTCCTTTTGGAGCTAACGGCAAGGCGCTTACTCAGGGGGAAAGAAGAGGTTTTGTAAAAATAATTACCGAAGAAAAAACAGGAATAATATTAGGTGGCGCTATAATTGGACCTCATGCAACGGATCTTATTCATGAAGTTGCGGTTGCAGTGAAGAATAAATTAACTGCCGAACAAGTAATAAATACGGTGCATGCTCATCCTACAACTGCTGAGGCCGTTCATGAAGCTCTGCTTGCGACCACAGCAAGGGGAGCGATACATTTCACCGAATAAATTAATTAAAGAGTGGAGAAACAAATTACAGCATATTAAAATATTAGAATGAGTATATTTTGTTCTGATATTTTTTTTATTTAAGCACATTCTAAAGACTAGTTACGCCTAAACCGATGATAAGAGTAATATAATTCCATTGACAAAGCAAAATTACAGTAATATAATACATTTAGACAATTACCTAAATGTCTAAATGTAAAGGAGGTAAATGCTATGGGATTTCAGGACAGTTTTAAGGCTTTGTCAGACCCTACCAGGCGAAGGATAATAGAATTGCTGAGAGAGGGAAAAATGACAGCAGGGGAAATAGTGGATAGCTTTCATATAACAGGGGCATCTATTTCTCATCATTTATCAATATTAAAAAATGCTGGATTGGTAACGGATGAAAAGCAGGGGAAATATGTTTATTATGAGCTTAATCTTTCAGTGGTTGAGGAGATTATGTCATGGCTTGCTTCTTTGAAGGAGGAAAAATAATATGAATAAAATTTTCAGACATGAAAATATAAAAACATGGATTTTGTTTGCGGTGACACTTTTAGTGGGATTAATTTCATACAGTTATCTTCCGGAACGCATACCGGTACATTTTGATGCAGCGGGAAATATTGATAGATATGGCGGAAGAATAAGCATTTTTCTTGCCCCGGCTGTTATTGCTGCAATTACATTACTGGCTGAATTTGTACGGAATGTGGATCCTAAAAGAAATTCATACAACAAGTTTAACAAGCAGTATTATATGATATTTTTTGCGGTTTCATTGCTCATGTTCATGATACAGCTGTACACAATTGCTGTCAGCATGAATGTTAAAATACTGAATATAAGCATAATAATGCCTGTTGCTGTTGGAATGCTGTTCACAGTAATAGGAAATTCAATGCCGAAATTCAAGCAGAACTTTTATGCGGGCATACGAACAAGCTGGACACTCTCGGATGAGGAAATATGGTTTAAAACACATAGATTTGGGGGAAAGCTCTGGTTTGTCGGAGGAATACTCATGATGGCAACAGCAGTACTGCCGAAGAATATGAATTTCATTGTTTTTACATTTTTAGCACTGGTTCTGGCACTGATTCCCGCGATTTATTCATATGTAATATACAGAAATAAATATAAATAAAAAATGTGACAGTTGTGAATTCATATTCCAACTGTCACATGTATTTTAAGCAAAGTATTCTTTTGTTACTCTCGGACTCATCCAGCGCATCATATTGAATTTTGAACCTGCCTTGTCGTTTGTTCCCGATAATCTGGAGCCTCCGAAAGGCTGCTGACCTACAACAGCTCCCGTAGGTCTGATATTCACATAGAAGTTTCCTGCGGAATGAATAAGCTCTTTTTCAGCTTCTTCTATTGCGTATCTGTCCTTGGCGAAAATGGAGCCCGTTAATCCGTATTTTGAAGTGTTGTTGCATATAGATAAAATCTCGCTGTAATTCTCATCATCATACAGATATATTGTGAGAACAGGTCCGAAAATTTCTTCTTCCATTGTTTTGAAATGAGGGTCTTCAGTCAATATTATTGTAGGATTAACAAAGTATCCTGTGCTGCAATCATAGGTTCCTCCAACCAATATTTTCGAATCATTTGAGCTTCTCGCATACTCAATGTAGTTTGCTATTGTATCGAATGATTTTTTGTCGATTACTGCTCCCATGAAAGTATCAATTTCTTCGATGTCTCCCACTTTTAATGAAGATGCTTTCTCAATCAGC
>DNNV01000029.1:4071-5558 GCA_003497505.1 Clostridiales bacterium
TTCTCAATCAGCGATTCTTTAATATCTGCCCACACACTTTTTGATATATATGCTCTTGAGGCCGCGGAGCACTTTTGTCCCTGGAATTCAAAAGCACCATCGATTAAGCCTTGTACAAGCAATGTTCTGTCTGCAGAAGGATGACCTATAATGTAATTTTTCCCTCCCGTTTCTCCCACGAGTCTAGGGAAGGTTCTGTAATTTCTGATGTTTTTTCCTACGGCAGACCACAGGTCGAAAAATACTTCGGTAGAACCGGTGAAATGTATACCGCTGAGATGCTCATTTGACAATACTGAATCACTGATGTCTCCTGAATTTGATGGAATGAAGTTTATAACTCCGTCAGGCATGCCCGCTTCCTGAAACAGCCTGTAAACAACATATGCTGAATAAACTGCGTTTGATGCAGGCTTCCATATAACAGTGTTTCCCGCCATTGCAGGAGCTCCTGTCAGGTTAGCTGCTATGGAAGTAAAATTAAATGGCGATACCGCAAATATAAATCCTTCCAAAGGTCTGTAAACAGTCTTGTTCCATACGTTTTTCGTTGATATAGGCTGCTCGCCGTATATTTGCTGCAGGCTGTATGCATTGTATTTCATAAAGTCAACCAACTCGCACGCCGAATCTATTTCTGCCTGTTTGTATGTCTTGCTTTGATTAAGCATTGTAGCAGCGTTCAGCTTCGCTCTCCAAGGGCCTGCCGCTAATTCCGCAACTCTGAGAAATATGGCAACCTTGCTCTGCCACGGAAGATCTTCCCACATGCGCTTAGATTTTAAAGCTGCTTCTATTGCAAGCTTGATTTCCTCTTTTCCTGCTTTGTGGTATTCGCCGATGACCTTTTTATGGTTGTGTGGCAATACACATTGTCCGATATTTCCTGTTCTTATTTCTTTGTCACCGATTATAACGGGGATATCAATTGCCGTACTTTTAATTCTTGCCAGCTCGGCTTCTAACTCCAATCTCTCACTGCTTCCCGGAAGATAGCTTAAAATAGGTTCATTTTCAAAATACAGTTCTTTTATAATGTTATTATTCATAGTGCCTCCCAACTGATAATTAATTCGTATATTACATACGTTAATGATAAAAATATTACTTATAGTTTTAATGTACTCTTGTTTGATTACTATATTATATTAAAACGTTCAATATAGCAACATAAAAAACAACAAAGACTAAATATACGACGATAAGAAAAAACGACATATAAATTATATGCCGCAAATTAATTTATGAAAATTTGAATAATCATTTCATAACAAATAGTAAATATTTATTTATGTATAGCCCATGACGGTCTTTTCAGAGTTTCGGTATTCTCTCCGGTCGATTTAGCGGGGAACCCCTCTAAAATTTCGTTGTCATTAAAGATGCTTCTTTGCTTTACCAGGCTTCCGGATTTAACCAAGGTATTTTTTCCGATTTTGCTGTAGTCGCATACTATGGAGCCTGATTCTATAATGCTGCATGCACCT
>DNNV01000027.1:0-560 GCA_003497505.1 Clostridiales bacterium
CAAATGTCTTCCGGCAAAAGCTCAGACTACAATTCAATGCACTAAGCTTCAAAAAAATAAAACCCCATGCGGGTTTTATTTTTTTGAAGCTATATTCTTCCATTCCTCTTCATTAAAGCCGACCAATACAATATTTTCGCCCGCAAGTATAGGTCTTTTAACCATCAATCCGTCAGAAGCCAGAATTCCAAGCTGCTCATCAATAGACATTTCCGGCAGTCTTTCCCTGAGATTAAGCTCCTTATACAACTTGCCGCTCGTATTGAAAAAGCTTTTTATCGTCTTTCCGCTTTTTGGAATCCACTCCGCTAACTCACCCTTCGTGGGATTCTTTTCCTTTATAGGTCTTTCTTCATATTCAATTCCCTGTTCATCAAGCCAAGACTTGGCCTTCCTGCAGGTCGTTCATTTATTGTAGCACACAAATTGATATTTCATAATTACCTCATTTTTTGCATTATCACGTGTTAATATACCCGCAAATGCTTTTTTAAAACAAGATAATTTTTACCCTCTACTGTCTTATACTGTTTTAATTAAAAAGTGCGGACAAATCTTTG
>DNNV01000027.1:758-4373 GCA_003497505.1 Clostridiales bacterium
TTGTCCGCAACATAGGAAAACAGTATAGTACTAATTCGCTACAAGGGAACTGGTTTAATGCGAATTAGTATTATATTTGATTATTTAAACATAGAGCTTGAATTTAATACCGATGTGCTGTATAGGAAAAGCACGTCCTGATTATCGAACGCAACATATTCACCTATTAAATCGCTGGAAATATATCGTATATCAATCATTGTAATCTTTGAATAACTGTCCAGCAAAAGCGGTGCCAGACTGCTTCCGAAGGAATCACGGAACACCACCAGCTCTTTTCCATTTTGAACAGAAGGATTCTCTATAACCAGAAGTGAGGCAGCCCCTGACAAGTATACATCATAAGGATCATTTCCAGACAGCTTCTCTGTATCATACACCGGTGCAGTTTTTCCTGTTTCAATGTTATATACCGTACACCTTTCTATAATATCATTTGTAAGATATCTAAGTCTGTCTGGCTTCATGGGAAGTGCGGAATGCCCATAATACACACCGTAAAAAGGCAATTTTACTTCTATGGTTTTATAATCCGTATTCTTTTGCCCTATTCCTATTGCCTCTTTTATTTTATCCGAAACTTTCAGAATCTTCTCCTGGTCCCAGTGAATATCTGTTTTATAATAATCATCGATTTCAAGAATATCCTCTAATCTGATAAGTTTTGCAAAGTCAGTATTTTTCTCCATTATCTCAAAGAGCCTCTTATAGTCCATTGACGGATACCCGTTTTTCCCTGAAAGGAAATATCCTTTATCCGGAACAACCGTAAGATATGTTTTGATATTCTTGTCTTTCATATATTTTTCGTAAAGATATCCGAATTTATCTGTAGCTTTGCGGATGGAATCCTCATTCAGCGGATATTCTAACTTTACAGCATATCCGTCTTTCATGTATACACCGTTGTTATCCTTTTGTCCGAATATATAAAACCTTGTATATGCTTTAGCAGTACGAAAAGAAAAGCGGTACGGAAACTGATCTTTGGCATATTGCTCAAATTTTTCCATGAAATCTGCCATAATCAGACTTTTAAAAGTAATCTGGGGAAATTGAGCCAATTTTCTTCGTTCGCTTAGAGATATTTCCGCGGAAGGTGTAATCCACACGAAAAGTGCAAGAATGCACCATACTGCTCCAATAATACCAACCACAGCCCTGTTTAACATTTTATTTCTCATACTCCCTCCTAAAACCTGAAATACAGAAACGGATTAAACGAAGCGTCTACAAGATACGCCGTCGTCAATAAAAGCAGAATTACACACACCATGGGCTCTGCTACAGTCATGGCTATTTCTCCATGCCGTGTTTTTCTTATCCTTTCTGCTATTCTTTTCGGCAAATCTGTGCTTGCAATCATAGCAATTACGAACACTACAGCATAGCTCCGCAAATAATATACGGACTGAACATCTGAAAAAGGCATATGATTCATTCCAAACATGGAAAAAATCCGTTCTGCAGCTGCTCCTAAATCGGGAGCATCAAATATAACAAAGCTTATTACTACAATCAACATCACATATATGTTGGAAATGATGCCGGGTATTTTTCTGAGGTAATCTCCAAGCCAAAGCTTTTCAGACATTAACAGCAAGGCAAACATAATTCCCCAGACAACAAAATTCCATGCAGCACCATGCCACAATCCTGTCAAAAACCATACAGTAAAAATATTAAAGAGCCATCTGGACTTGCCTGTACGATTTCCGCCCAAGGGGATATACAAATAGTCTCTGAACCATGTTCCCAAGGACATATGCCACCTTCTCCAGAATTCCGTTATACTTTTAGAAATAAACGGATAGTTGAAGTTCTCAAGAAATTCAAAGCCAAATATCCTTCCCAACCCTATTGCCATATCACTGTATCCTGAAAAGTCAAAATATATCTGCAACGTAAAGGCTATGGCATAAATCCAGTAAAACAATACTGTCTTTTCTTGGGCTGCAGCAAAAATTGTACACAATTCTCCCAATGTATTTGCAATAAGAACCTTCTTTGAAATACCAAATAAAAACCTTCGCAAGCCTATACGTGCGTTTTCCATGCTGTGCTGCCTTGATTCAAGTGCCCTGGCTATGTCAACATACCTTACAATAGGCCCTGCTATAAGCTGAGGAAAAAACGCAACGTAAGTCGCCAAAGAAATTAGATTTCTCTGCGCACGTGCTTCTCCGCGATAAACATCAATGGTATAGCTGAGTATCTGAAATGTATAAAAGCTTATACCAATGGGTAAAACTACCTTCAGCAAAGGAATAGACGAACCCGTTGCATAGTTAATATTCTCAATGAGAAAATCTGCGTACTTGAAATACCCCAGCATTCCCAACGAGAATACTACAGATACAACAAGCCACCGCCTGCTCCATGGGTTATTGGAGTTTTTTTCTATGAGCAATCCTAAAATATAGTTTACCAATATTGACACGCCCATGAATATTATATATTTAGGTTCTCCCCATCCATAAAAAACAAGGGAAGCAAACAGCAGCACACTGTTTTTAAAACCTTTGGGACTTAAAAAATATATGCCTGTAACCACAGGCATAAAATAATATAAAAATGTTATGCTTGAAAAAACCATGCGCTCACCTCGTAGTAACTTTCAATTGTTTCAGCGCCTCAAAATCTTATTTTGATAATACAACGTCTAACTTACCGCCGCATATTTCTTCAAAGGCATCTACAAGCTTTTGAGAAGTTGCAACCTCTTCCATTGATGAAGCTATCATAACCAAGAGCACCGAATCACCATATACTGCAACCTTAAGATCATCGGCCATTACACAAATCCATTTTCTCTGATTGATGCCTTTTAACATAGCATCGGCAACAGCCTTGGCATCCGCAGCATCATTAACGCGTGCAAGTACCATTGAATAAGCCTGTGAGCCTATCATAGCCTCAGATACAACTGCTTCTTTAATCTTAGAGGCATCTTCCAGCCCCATATTATATTGAACCGAATCACTATCCTTCAAATCAACAGTGTTATTTGCTGTCATCAAATCAAATTCTGTATTTTCATAAATCTTTTCTATAACTGAGGTCAAATCTCCCTCTAATTTTGCTTCCGGTTCATTTATAACTTCTTCCTTCTTGCATCCTACAGCTGAAACCATAAGTACAGCCGTTAATAATAATAGTAATATTCTTTTTGTTTTCATTTTCTTCTCCAATATATTTAAATTTTTTAGGTTAATTATAAATTAATTAACGTTCACTACCAGCCGCATTTTTGCTTATGTCATTACCTCCTCAGTTTTTACGGCCGATTAATTAGACGGCGATATTATTCTTTAGTTCCACTTTTTTTGAACATTATACATTACATTATTATTACAAACAACTTTCCACAAAATATATTTGTTGATATTTCAACATAAAACTTCTAATATTAAAACAATTCAAATTTTCTTAAATTATATATTGACATTTATCAAAATTGTATGTATTATTATATTGTAGTCATTACAAATTAGCAATCGTTGCAAATTATTGAATAGCAGGAGGGATTATGAAAGTAGATTTTGAAGATTTAGTAACTGAATTAAAAAACAAGAATATACGTCTCTCCCACCAAAGGCTTAAGGTTTTGGAATA
>DNNV01000328.1 GCA_003497505.1 Clostridiales bacterium
ATATTAATTATATCATATTCTTATATTATTATTCGTGTTAATACCATCATTATAACACTCACTTATACAATGTCAATTTTTTGTTATATATGACGTCTGCCAGTGGAAGAGTGGTTAAGCTTCATACCAATTATGAGTAACATACAATCCATTTGTTTAAGTTGAATGCTTCAGGGTATAAATTATCATATTAATTGTGTGAGGAAGGAAAATGTGATGAAGAAATTTTTTATAATGCTTTTAATATCAGCCATAGCTTTGTCCGGCTGTAACAATTCCAATAATAATATAGATACAAAAAATGCTGAATACAAAAAAATCACTGCCGAAGAAGCAAAGGCTATGATTGACAGCGATGATGTAATTATACTTGATGTTAGAACACAGGAGGAGTATGATAGCGGACATATAGAAAATGCAGTATTGCTGCCTATAACTGAAATCGCTGATAAATCAAGGTACCTTCTTACAGACAAGGATGCCAAAATCCTGGTATATTGCAGGAGCGGAAACAGAAGTGCAAGTGCAGCGAAGAATTTAATTGAGATGGGGTATACTGATGTATATGACTTCGGAGGCATAAATTCATGGCCATATGGGATTATTAAATAGAGAAAATCGCACAGAGAAAAATTTCTGTGCGATTGTTTTATTGCTATTTATCTTCTTCAGCAGGAGTATCTTCTGCATCGTCAGCTTCCTGCTTTGCTTCTGATTTATCCTTACCCTTTTTTGCTACACTTCCAACAGCCCATTTTGAAAACTCTATTCTTTGTTTTGCATGAGCCATTTCTAATGTTACAACTTCGTCGTTTACCTTTACTATTTTTCCGTGAATTCCGCCTATTGTAATAACTTCATCACCTATAGACAGGCTGTCTCTCATTTGCTTCACTTCTTTGTCTTTCTTTTTCTGCGGTCTTATCATCATGAAATACATAAGTGCAAATAGTATAACCATCATGAAAATTCCACCGAATTGGTTTGCGTCTTGTGGCATAAGTCCTCCTAAATGTTTAATATCCGTAATTCTCATAAAATTCTTTCTTAAATTTCATGAAATTATCTTCCATTATACTTATTCTAATATGTTTCATCAAATTAATTAAGAAAAATAAATTGTGAATAGAAGCAAGTCTTGCTCCCAATATTTCATTTTCGCTGAAAAGATGCCTTATATATGCTCTCGAATAATTTCTGCATGTATAGCAGCCGCAATTCTCATCTATGGGACCGAAATCCTTTTTGTATTTTGCATTTTTAATTGTCAGCTGTCCCCTGCTTGTCATGAAGGCTCCATGTCGCGCCATTCTTGTGGGGAGCACACAATCGGCCATATCTATGCCTCTTTCCACCGCCTCGAACAGATAATCAGGACTTCCTACTTCCATGAGATATCTGGGCTTATCCTTTGGCAGAAGATCAACGGTGTAGTCCATCACCTCACACATCAAATCCCTTGGCTCACCAACGCTCAATCCTCCTACAGCATATCCGGGGAAGTCAAGCTCAGTAATCTGTTTTGCGCTTTCAATTCTTAAATCCCTATACATACCTCCCTGTACAATTCCAAAAAGCGCCTGATTTTCAGTGTTCTTATGGTAATCCTTGCATCTCTTAGCCCACCTTGTGGTTCTCTGCATGGATTTTTCCACATATTCATGAGTAGCGGGATATGGTGCGCATTCATCAAAAGCCATCATGATATCAGAGCCTAGGCAATTTTGTATTTCCATGGACTTTTCAGGGCTTATGAAGTGTTTTGAACCGTCAATATGTGAACGGAACTCCACTCCCTCTTCGGTAATTTTCCTTAAGTCCCCAAGGCTGAAAACCTGAAAACCTCCGCTGTCTGTCAATATTGGTCTATCCCAGTTCATAAATTTATGGAGTCCGCCTGCCTCCTTAATCAGCTCATGTCCAGGTCTTAAATACAAGTGGTATGTATTGCCCAGAATAATCTGCGCCTCTAAATCCTTCATTTCCTCCGGAGTCATGGCCTTGACAGTTGCCTTTGTCCCTACAGGCATGAATATGGGAGTTTGAATATCACCGTGATTGGTATGTATTACTCCAAGTCTTGCCTTGCATTCCTTCGATTCTTTTAATAATTCAAATTCAAACATAGTACGCCTTTCTATTTAATCAGCATGGCATCGCCGAAGCTGAAAAATCTGTATTTATTTTCTACTGCTGCATTGTATGCATTCATTATATTTTCCTTCCCCGCCAGCGCACTTACAAGCATTACAAGCGTGGATTCGGGCAGGTGGAAATTTGTTATGAGAGAATCAATAACCCTGTATTTGTATCCGGGAAAAATAAAAATATCTGTCCAGCCATTTTGAGCTCTTACAAAGCCATTCTCATCACCTATGGTCTCCAGTGTCCTCGTGCTGGTTGTACCCACTGAAATTATCCGGTTACCGTTTCTTTTGGCAGAATTTATTTTCTCTGCTTCCTCTTCGGTAAGCTCGTAATATTCAGAATGCATCTTATGCTCCGAAATATATTCTGCTTTCACAGGCCTGAATGTTCCCAGCCCAACATGAAGAGTAAGCCTTGCTATGCTCACGCCGCTTTCCTCAATTTTTTTAAGCAGCTCATCATTAAAATGCAGTCCGGCAGTGGGTGCCGCGGCAGAACCGGGATTTCTTGCATAAATTGTCTGATAGCGGTTTTTATCGTCCAGTTTTTCATGTATATATGGAGGTAACGGCATTTCTCCTAGCTGGTCCAGTATTTCTTCGAATATTCCACTGTAGTCAAATTCAATAATACGGTTTCCGTCCTCATGTACTTCCACTATGCTGCCGGTGAGCAATCCTTCCTTGAAAATTATTTCAGTTCCGACCCTCGCCTTCTTTCCCGGCTTTACCAGTGTCTCCCACCTTGTGTCGCTTATTCTTTTAAGAAGCAGCAGCTCAATTAAAGCATTCGTATCTTTTTTAGTTCCATAAAGCCTTGCCGGTAAAACCTTGGTGTCGTTGATTACAAGACAATCTCCCTTGTTCAGATATTTTGTTATATCATAGAAGTGCCTGTGCTCAATCTCCCCGTTTTTTTTATCCAGAACAAGAAGCCTCGAATGGTCCCTTTCCTCTATAGGAGTCTGTGCTATAAGTTCCTCTGGTAAATCGTAATAAAAGTCGCTTGTTTTAAAGTCATTTGTCATTTAATTGTTACTCCAGTATAATAGTGTTTAAGTATTTCATCATATGTAAATCCTTCAACGGCCATCTGTTTTGCTCCGTACTGGCTCATGCCTATGCCGTGTCCCCAGCCTCTTCCATTGAAATTATAGTCCTCTGAGTTTTTATTCTCAAGTATTGAAACTCCCTTTGAACTTATTACAGCAAATTTGTCGCTGCTTATTTTTTTCGTTCCGCCGGAAGTAATTGCATATTTTCCATCTATGTTTCCTGAACTGAGCTTTATTTCGGTACTTGTGTCCTCTCCGTTCACGATGTCTTCCGTTATGGAGTCAAGTATTCCTCCTCTCGAAGGAACGGAGGTACCTTTAACTGCATCATATGTATATTCGTTTGTAAAATAAAACACACTTCCGTTTTCTATTGTGAACCATGAGCTCATGAGCCCTAAAACAAGTCTCGCATTCTCCTTGTAATATACAATTTCTCCAATGTCCGTTAAAAATATGCATTCTGTAACTCTGTTGTTTTTAGTAATTTTGGTTATTTCAATGCCATAAAGATTTTTGACATTATGGCCGTCGTCCTTAAGCTTCTTGATTATTTCTTCTTTTTTATAGGATTTCTGCCACTCATTGTATGGAGAGCCTGACCTGTTTGAATATTCATCCTCCACACCTACCGAGTACGGCAGGCTTGCAGACCACACGTTTTCTGAATTTTCGGTGCTGCCGCCGCTTGTTGAATGATAAAACGCCTGAATGAGCTTGTTGTCATAGTAAATCATTTTTCCCCGCGTATCGTCAACAGCATTGTTTGTGGACTGCTTTTCAGAAATAACTCCTCTATAAACCTGGCTGTTCTGATTGTCATCCAAATCGTAACCGTACGCGGCCTTTGGATTGAGGCAATATACCGCGTAGGTTCTTGCAGCCACAGCCTGTGCCTTAAGGGATTCCTCACCCCAGGATGCAGATATCTCATTGGGTACAACTCCATAAAGATAGCTCTCTAAATCCACGTAATTTATTGAAATAAGCTTTGAATTTTCTATTATCCTGAATCCCATGAAGCCTCTGTACGGCTTCCCGTCGATTTTTATCATATCACAGCCTTCATCACTGCTGTATGAGGAAAAATACAGGCTCAGATTGTTGCTGTACATGAATACAACATTGTTGTCATCATCGTATACAGCAATATTCCCCATATTTGTCGATATTGTTGCTCCGCTGTATCCCGCAGACTTCAATTCGCTGAGGAGGCCCTTTGCTTCTCCTGCGGAGGTATAAAACCCTCCGTATATCCCATAGTCTCCCTTGCCTTCTTTTGAAAGGTAAGGACTGAAATCAGCATTAAACTTCTTTTCAAGTTTCCTTGATTCTTCAAAAGCCTCATCGTAAGATGAGTACAAATTGTCAATAACAACGTGGTGCGGACCAAAGTAAGATTTACTTCCCTCCGGGTCATAATTGTATTTTCTGTCAAAATATGAGTCAAGAAGTACATTTACTTTATTCGCCTCAAGCTCAAATAATTCCTCAAGGCCTGCACCTACATTGTATACTGTTATACTTCCGTAGCCCTGAAGAGATGCCTGCTCGTTATACAGTCTCGGCGACCGCACTCTGACTCTCACATACTCTTCACTCGATGCTCCGTAGCACACATAGGAA
>DNNV01000185.1:0-6334 GCA_003497505.1 Clostridiales bacterium
TGGAGAGCTCAATAAGAGCCGAAGACATCTCCATAGGCGCTTCTAAAATTTCCGCACTGAAAAATGTAAGAACCAGGATGGTTGAGCTTCAGAGAAAAATAGCTGAAAACAAAGACGTGGTTTTAGACGGGCGGGATATCGGAACAAAGGTTTTTCCTGATGCTGATTATAAATTTTTCATAACCGCATCAGAACAAACAAGAGCTGAAAGAAGATACAGGCAGATTGAGGCAAGCGGAAAGACTGCTGATTTTAGTAATGTACTTGCTGATCTTAAGCAGCGTGACATAAACGACACCACAAGAGAAATTTCTCCCTTAAAAATGGCAGAAGATGCAATCTTGATAGATACTACAGATATGGATATAGATGAAACAGTCAAAGCCATTTCACGTATTATTGGAGGAAGCAATGTTTTATAAAATAGTGGTAGGATTTTTTAAATTTCTTGTTTTTATTGTTTTTGACCTAGAAGTACAGAATGCGGAAAATCTCGACAAGACTGAAGGCGGATTAATTGCATGTGGAAACCACATATCCATGATTGATCCCGTTATCCTTGCAATCTCTTCAAAGAGACAGATTCATTTCATGGGTAAAAAAGAATTGTTTGATAAAAAAATTTTGGGGTATGTATTTAGAAAACTGGGAGCTTTCCCGGTTGATAGACAGGGCGTATCTATGTCGGCAATTAAAAGCTCATTGGCTGTTTTGAACAATGATGAAATACTTGGAATATTTCCCGAAGGAACAAGGGTTAAACAATATGATGAAAACAATGCAAAACCCGGTATTGCCCTGATTGCAAATAAGGCAAAAGTAAATATTCTGCCCTTCTACATACAAGGAAAGTATAAATTCAGAGGAAAGATTAAAATTATTTTCGGTGAGCAAAAGGATTATTTTGAAAATGTACAAGGTAAGGTAAACACGGAAATATACAATGAAATAGGAAAACAGATACTAAAAGATATCTACAATTTAGAAGACAGGTAGTGCTATGAGAATAGAAATTTCAAAATTCAACGGTTTTTGTTCTGGAGTTAAAGTAGCAGTTGAAAAAGCCGATAAAACTTTAAATGAAGAAAACAGACTTTACAGCTATGGTGAAATAATTCATAATAAAGACGTCGTAGACAGGCTTGAAAAAAAAGGGATGGTTGTAGTAGATGATATTCCTGAAAATAATGATGCGCAGCTGCTCATCCGCGCTCACGGTGTAGGCAAGCATGTTTTGGAAAAACTTAAAGAAAATAATATAGAAGTTATTGACGCAACATGTGTAAAAGTAAAAAAAATACATAAAATAGTTGAAGAATACAAAAATAAAGGTTATGATATAATTATTACTGGAGACAAGAACCATCCTGAGGTGCTTGGTATTTTAGGATGGTGCGGAAATGATGCAGCGGTTATAGAGAGTCCTGAGGAATTGCTTGAATTAAAATTGGATTCTCATAAAAAATACTGCATGGTTTCCCAGACCACATTTAACACAGATACCTTTCGTAAAATTGAAAATGCAATCAATGCAAACAATATTCAAAACATTGAAATATATAATACTATTTGCGATGCAACAAGAAAAAGACAGGAAGCATGCGTTGAGCTTGCTTCAAGAAGCGATGTAATGCTTATAATAGGCGGAAAAAACAGTTCTAATACCAAGAAGTTGTATGAATTGAGCAGGGAAGTCTGTCCTAATACATTCTTAATTGAAAATTATAAGGAAATACCTTATAACTATATTGATAAAAATACTATTGTGGGAGTGTCCGCAGGAGCGTCTGCACCTGACTGGATAATTGAGGAGGTTATTAATATGTTGGAAAACCTAAATAACAACATGAATGAACAGGTTGAAAAGAACGAAGACAATCAGGCTGAGAATGGAACAATGCGTGATTTGTTTGAAAATTACGGTGGAGTATCATACATCAGAACTGGTGAAAGGGTAAAAGGAACAGTTATATATGTAAGCCCTGACGCTATTTCTGTAAACATCAATTATAAATCAGACGGAATAATTACAAGAGACGAATATTCTTTATCAGATGTTCAGGACTTGACAAAAGAAGTTAAAGAGGGAGACGAAATTGAAGCTCAGGTTCTTAAAATTGCGGATCAGGACGGAAATGTAGTCTTGACAAGGAAGCCTTTGGAAGAGAATAAAATCTGGGAAGAGCTTGAAAAAATGAAAGCTGACGGAACAGCAATCGAAACAAATATCATTGAAGCTTCACAGTATGGAATTTACGGAAAAGTTAAAGGAATTAAGGGATTCATACCAAGAAACCAGATTTCTGTAAGAAGAAATGCAGATCCTTCCGAATATGTAGGCAAAACGATAAAGGTTCAGGTTCTGGAGACAAAGAATAACAAAGGCAGAAAACAACTTATTCTTACATCAAGAGAAATAGAAAAATTAGAAAAAGAAGCAAAAGACAATGAAGTTTGGGCAAGTATCAATGAAGGTGAAATTTACGAAGGAACTGTTAAAAACATCCAGGATTACGGTGCCTTTGTTGAAATCAATGGAATTGACGGACTTCTTCACATTAATGAGATTGCATGGACAAGAATAAAGCATCCTTCAGAAGTTCTGAAGACAGGCGATAAAATCAGCGTAAAAGTGAAGAGCATCGATAAAGAAAACAAAAAACTGTCATTGAGCTACAAAGCAACTGTTAAGAGTCCTTGGTCAATATTCCTTGACAAACATCAAAAGGGAGATGTTGTTACAGGAAAGGTAACAAGAATAGCAGATTTCGGAGCATTTGTTGAAATAGATGGAATTGAGTGTCTGCTTCACATTAAGGATCTTGACTGGGCAAGAACAGAAAAGGTAACAGATGTTGTTAAAGAAGGACAGGAAGTAACAGCAAAAGTATTAAACATTACAAGAAAAGACAGAAAGGTAAGCTTGGGTTTAAAACAGCTTGTTGAACATCCTTTTGACCAATATGCAAAAAATTTGAATAAGGATGATATAATTCCTGTTGAAATAACTCGTATTTTGCTTGACGGTGTTCATGTAAGTGTAAATGGAAATATTGACTGCTTCATTCCTATTGCTAAAGTATCCTCTGAAAAATTAAGAACACCTGCTCAGGTTGTAAAAGTTGGTGAGGTAAAGGATGCTAAGGTTCTTGGATTAGATATGAAAGGCAAAAACTTAAACCTTACATTCATACTTGAAGATAAGGGCGATGATTTTGTAACTGAAGAAGAAGCATATCAAAAAGAGGAAGCAAACTTCACCATCGGTGAGTCACTTGGTGACGCTCTTGGAGAATTATTTAAATAGTGATTGTTAAGCAATTGATGGCAATTGGTTAAGCGATTGGTTAAAAATCGCTTGGCTGATTGCCTTTTAAATGCTTGAAAGTACCATAATATAAGGAGGCAGTATGCTAAAAGAATTTTTGTTTGAAGTCTGCTCAAGTCAATTTGTTTCAGGCTTCGAGCATGTTAACGGAGACATATTAAAAAAACATTTCGCTCCATACACGGATTCGGTGGAAAACGACAAATTAGGAAGCTATATATTCAGGCAGGATGGAACTAACGACAAAAAGATAATGCTGGCAGCCCATATTGATGAAATAGGCCTTATGGTTACTAAAATTACCGATGAAGGATTCCTTGGCTTTACATCTGTGGGAGGCATTAATCCTGCATCGCTGGTGGCACAGGATGTAACCGTATACGGAAAAGAAAATATTTTTGGAGTCATAGGAATTAAACCACCTCATGTTACAAATGAGGAAGAAAGAAAAAAATCACTGGAATTAAAAGATTTGTACATAGACACGGGATATTCAAGAGAAAAGCTTGAAGAATTGGTGAGAATAGGTGATGTTGCAACAATAAAAAGAGAGCCTGTTTCACTTCAGGGAAGCGTTATTTCAGCCAAGTCCTTTGATGATAAAGCATGTGTTGCAATAATGCTTGAAACGGCAAAGGAATTAAAAAAGATTTCCCATAAAAGCAGCATATACTACGCAGCGACAGTTCAGGAAGAGACAGGCCTGAGGGGTGCGACAACGGCTAGCTATAAGATTAATCCCGATATAGGAATAGTGTTGGATGTTGATTTCGGAAAAGCTCCGGGAATGCCACCTGAAACCTGTGAGTTGGGCAAAGGGCCTATAATTGCATTTGGCGGCAGATTTAATCCCAAGCTTATAAAAAAATTCATCGACGTGTGCAAGGAATACAATTATCCTCTCCAATATGAAACTTTACCGGGAGGCTCCGGCACAGATGCCGATGCTGTCCAGATTAGCAGAGAGGGAATACCGTGCATATTAATATCCGTTCCACTCAGATACATGCACACATCTGTTGAAACAGTTGATTTAAAGGATATTGAAGCTGCAGGAAAAGCAATAGCTCGATTCATAAACGAGCTTGATAATTCCGTCTTGGAGGAAATATTATGTTTTTAAAAGAATTAACCGACCTTTCCGGCGTATCAGGCTGTGAATACGAGATAAGAAACTATATAAAAAGTAAATTAGACGAAATAGGCTGCGAATATTATGTTGATAAATTAGGAAATGTCATTGCCCACAACAAGGGACGAAAAAATAAAAAAATCATGGTTGCCGCTCATATGGACGAAGTGGGACTTATAGTATCTCACATTGATTCAGACGGTTTTATAAAATTTCAAGCCGTTGGTGGAATCGATCAAAGGGTGCTGAACTCAAAAGTAGTATCAGTAGGAGAAAATAAAGTTCCCGGTGTAATAGGCTCGAAGGCAATTCATTTGATGAGCGCCGATGAGAGAGGAACATCTCTGCCCATTGATAAGCTTTACATCGACATAGGTACATATTCTAAATCTGAAACTGAAAAGCTTGTAAGCATCGGAGATTACATAACATTTAAAAGTGATTATGTTGAATTCGGAGACGGCCTTATAAAAGCAAAGGCATTGGATGACCGCGCAGGCTGCAGTGCTATTTTAGAGCTTTTAAGCATGAAGCTCGACGCTGATTTCTATGGCGTTTTCACCGTGATGGAAGAGGTTGGATGCAGGGGAGCCATAACGGCAGCATATGCTCTGGAGCCCGATTATGCTTTAGTTTTAGAAGGCACAATTTGCGCAGATATGCCTGAGATAAAAGAACATTCAAAAATAACACAACTTGGAAAAGGTGCTGCGCTCTCGATTATGGACGGCTCAACAATTTATAATATCGATGAAGTAAGAAAAGCTGTGGAAATAGCCGAGAAGTATGATGTACCGTATCAGTACAGAGCATCATCGTCAGGCGGCAATGATTCGGGCGCTATTCATAAGGTGAAAGAGGGCGCCGTTGCGGTTGCGGTTTCAATCCCGTGCAGATACATTCATTCAGCGGTTAGTGTTGCCAGCATAAATGACTATAATAGTGTTGTAAGCCTTGCAAAGGCTTTAATAACCGAAAAACAGAAAGGGGAATAAAATGAATTACAACAGCCAATTAATGAAAAAATTATCCGATTGCTTTTCTCCGTCAGGAAGAGAAAAAAACATCCGTGAAATGATTATAAATGAAATAACAGATTATGCAGACGAGATTAAGGTTGATGCTCTCGGAAACGTCATAGCAAGAAAAAAAGGAAACGGCAAAAAAATACTCTTCTCTGCCCACATGGACCAGATAGGCCTTATAATAACACACGTTGATGAAAAAGGTTTCTTGAGATTTTCGAATGTAGGAGGCATAAACGCAAGAGAAATAATAGGACTTCGCATGATATTCGACAACGGTCTGGAAGGCGTTGTGTGCTCTGAAGAAATAGGTGCTAAAGAAAAGGTTGAAATGAGCAAGCTGTTCATCGATGTTGCTTCTACATCAAAGGATTTTGTTAAAAGCAGCTTTAAGGTTGGAGACATGTGCGTATTCAAGTCTGAATATTACGAAACTGAAGACTGTGTAATATGCAAGGCAGCTGATGACAGAATAGGATGCTACATACTTATAGAGGCGCTTAAAAACCACCCTGAAACAGATAATGATATATACTATGTGTTTTCCGTACAGGAAGAGGTTGGCTGCAGAGGAGCAAAGACAGCAGGATACAGCATAAACCCTGATTTGGCAATTGCTGTTGACGTGACAGCCACAGGAGATACTGAGGATGGAGTAAAAATGGAAGTCAAGCTTGGCGATGGAGCTGCCATCAAGCTGATGGATAAATCATTGATTACTCACCCTGAAGTAAAGGAACTGCTCACAAATCTGGCAATTGAAAAGGGAATAAAATATCAGTATGAGGTTTTGACTTTCGGCGGAACGGATGCAGGTCCTATCCACATGTCAAGAGAAGGGGTTCCAAA
>DNNV01000185.1:6371-7741 GCA_003497505.1 Clostridiales bacterium
CAAGTGGGGTTATTTCTATACCTACAAGAAATCTTCATTCATCCGGAGAAATTTTCAATAAATCCGATGTTATGGAATGTATTAAATTAGTTCAGGCTGCGGCTGAAAAATAATATACGGCTGTCATGCATATACAGTACCGGCAGAAAATTGCCGGCGCTGAGCTATGCTATGACAGCCTCTTTTACATATTTATTGACCTGTATGATTTTAAGTGATAGTAATGAGGGATTGATATGAATACATATATTGCCTTTTTAAGAGGAATTAATGTGGGCGGGAAAAATATAATTAAAATGAAAGACTTAAAAATGCACTTTGAAAATGCCGGGCTTTCTGAGGTACAGACATATATCCAAAGTGGCAATATATTATTTAGATCTGAGGCCGATGAAAAATCGCTGATTGAGCTAATTGAAAATATTGTGCAGTCTGAGTTTGAATTGACGGTTCCCGTGGTCTTAAGAACTTCTAAGGAGCTGAAGAACATATTATCAGGACTCCCTTTTTCTGAAGAGGAAATATTGCGTGCGGAAAAATCGTCTGACGTCGAAAGTTTGTATGTTGCACTGCTTGCACATAATCCTTTTCAGGAAAATATCGGAAAGTTACTGCACTATAAGGAAGAAAATGAAAAATGTGAAATTTGTGGAAGAGAAGTATACTTGCTATTTTCAAACAGCATAAGAAATTCAAAGCTTGCATCCAATTTATACAAATTAGATGCTTCAGCAACTGTTCGAAACTGGAAAACCTTATTGAAGCTTAATGAAATATCAAATTCTTCATATGGAGGCGAAAATGAAAAGTGAAATTGAAGGCATAATTAAAAAATATGTTGAGCAATATCCTGAAATCAAAAATGTACAGACCAGGTGGTATGAACCATTAATTTTTTATGCGGCTGCAAATGATGAAATGTTTAATGTTCTCAAGAAAGCAGTCAGTGAAACCCATGCTCTTCCAAAAGATTTGATGCGGGATGGACAGACAGTTGTTGCATATTTTTTACCTTTCGACGTTTCGGTAGTACGCAGCAATATAGAGGGGAGAGAATGTTCAAAAATTTGGGCGACGGCATACATAGAAACAAATCAATTGATTTGGGATTTGAATAATCATATTAAAAACGAGCTGGAAAAAGCAGGCCATAAGTCAAATATTATACCGGCAACTCATAATTTCAACGAAGAAAAATTAATGAGCGATTGGTCTCACAGACATGTCGCATATGTTGCAGGCATGGGTACGTTTGGCATAAATAACATGCTCATCACAGACAAAGGCTGCTGTGGCAGAATAGGGACGTTCATTACAGACGTGAAATTGGAGCCTACCGGGAGAAAAAGCAGCGAAAATTGTCTGTACAA
>DNNV01000185.1:7869-9246 GCA_003497505.1 Clostridiales bacterium
AAGCATAGCAATATATGCAGAAAATGCGTAGACAGATGTGTGAATGATGCACTGACAGATAGAGGCTTTGACAGATTCAAGTGTTATGAAATGTGTTTGTACAACGATAGTTACCATTCTGACATAGAAGGTATTGCGGATGTGTGTGGCAAATGTCTTGTCAATGTTCCGTGCTCAACAGGAAATCCAATTAAAAGAACCAGCAGAGTATATGATTAAGGAGGATTGAATATGAAGGAAATGATTGTGAACGGTGAAAAAATAACGATACGTGAATCACTCAAATCCGATGCAAGAGCAGTTATAGAATATCTTCATATCATTGGAGGAGAATCAGACTTTTTGACATTTGGAGCAGGTGAATTTGAAATGAGTGTCGAAGAAGAGGAAGTTTATATTGAAAATACCAATAAAAAGCAAAATGCCATTTCCGTAGTTGCAGAAATAAACGGCAGAATAGTGGGCAACCTGAATTTCTCCAGCGGACCTCGCCCCAGGACTGCCCATGTGGGCGAATTCGGCGTGAGCGTCCTCAGAGAATACTGGGGTAACGGAATAGGCGAAGAGATGATAAAGTATCTCATAAGCTGGAGTAAAAATTCAGGAATAATCCGGAAAATAAATTTAAGAACCAGAGCCGACAATACACGTGGCATTAACTTGTATAAAAAACTTGGCTTTACAGAAGAAGGGTTGTTGAAAAGAGATTTTTGCATCAACGGAGAGTTTTATGATTCCTTGGAGATGGGCCTGCTCATAGATTAACTGCCTATGAATGTATGCACTATGTAAAACATCAAAATATAATATTTGAGGAGAATATATGAATAAAGAAATTTCGCTTATACGTTCCGGAAATTTAGCTGATGTGAGTTATGCTTATGCAAGTAAGGTGCCATCAGACATGGAATTAATCTTTTTAGCAGGTTCATGCCCGCTTGACAAATGCGGAAATGTTACTTTAATTAACGACTATGAGGGGCAGGCAAGGCTATGCGTTGAAAATTTAAAAGAGGCATTGAAAGAATGCGGTGCAGAACTTAAAAATATCGCATACACAAGAATTTTAGTTGCATCGTCAGAAAGAGTAAATCTGGTAAAAGTATGGGATGTAATAAGCGATGAATTTGGAGAACATGATGTACCAAGCACCTTGTCCGGAGTTTCTGTGCTGGGATATGAGAATCAACTTGTGGAAATTGAGGCTGTTGCCGCAATAGCAAAGAAATCTGCCGAATAGGAGACTTTAATACGCGGGAGAGTTGTATGAATAATATATCTATAAGGGAACGCACTGTTGATGATGCGGAAATGTTTTATAACTTCATTACCAAGCTCGACAATGAAGCCGATTACATGCTTTATGAAAAGGGCGAA
>DNNV01000013.1 GCA_003497505.1 Clostridiales bacterium
GAAACAAAAGAGGGTATTGAGGCTGCTGCAGCTGAGAAATGGGATATCACAAATGATGGAAAGACATATACATTCCATTTAAGAGAAGGTATGAAATGGTCTGACGGAAAGCCTGTGACAGCGAAAGATTTTGAATATGCTTGGAAAAGAGCATGTGATCCTAAGGTTGCATCAGAATATTCTTTCCTTGTAACTACATACTTAGTAGGCGGAGAAGAATATTTTAATGGAACAGGTTCAAGGGATGACATCGGTGTTAAAGCGCTTGATGATTTAACTCTTGAAGCTAACCTTAAGTTCCCTGTTTCTTATTTCCTTAGCTTGACTTCATTCTATACTTATGCACCTGTAAGAGAAGACATAGTTGAAGCTAAAGGTGAAGGCTGGGAAAAGGATCCTAAAACTTGTATTTCAAACGGTGCGTTTAAGTTAACAGAATACCAGACAGGTTCTCATATTACAATGGTTAAGAATGAAAACTATTGGAATGCTGCAAACATCAAATTGGCAGGAATCAAAGGTCTTATGATTGTTGAAGGAACAACAGCTCTCAATGGATACGAGAACGGTGAAATTCAGGTTCTTGACAGTATAACTATTGAGCAGATTCCAAGACTTCAGAAAGAAGATCCAAACTTTGTTATTACACCGCACATAGGAACTTACTATGTAAACTTTAACGTTGATAACGAAGTATTCAAGGATGTAAGAGTTAGAAAGGCATTCTCACTTGCTATTGACAGAAAAGCATTTGTTGAGCAAGTAACAAAAGGCGGACAGACACCTGCAACAGGTTTTGTTCCATCAGGTCTTTCATTCTCTAATGGAGAATCATTCAGACCTTTGGATGAAAACGGACTTCCGGCACCTGAATATGGCATAGACCCAACCAAGGCACTTCCAGAAGAAGCAAAGAAATTGCTGGCTGAAGCTGGATATCCTGACGGAAAAGGACTTCCAAAGATTACATTCTTGTATAATACAAATGAAAATAACAAGAAAATCGCTGAAGCATTGCAGGGAATGTGGAAACAAAACCTCGGAGTTGATGTAGAGCTTCAAAACCAGGACTGGGCAGTGTTCCAGGAGGAAAGAAGAGCTGGTAACTACATGATGGCAAGAGGAGGCTGGTTAGGAGACTATGGTGATCCTATGACTATGCTTGACCTGTTTACTGTAAATTCAGGTAACAATGATCCACAGTGGAGATATAAGGACGCACCTGCGATAGCAGCAAACGACAAGATGTTGAACCCAGAGCAGAAAGAATTTGAAGATGCAATCAACGAGTCACTTGTTACAACTGGTAAGGACAGGGACGCAGCATTGAAGAAAGCTGAAGATGCTCTTATGAACAATCATGTTATAGCTCCTATTTACTTTTATACATGGACTAACATTGTTGACCGTTCAAAGGTTGAAGGTGTTGAGCTGACATTGACTAATAAATGGGACTTCACACACGCAGAAATGATAAAATAATTAAATAATGTAAATATAAAGGATATGGGCTCAAGTCTATATCCTTTATTTATGTATGTACATTTATATAGATTGATTGTATAATCAATATGGGTGATGTTATGAACTATAAAATGGTGGCTCTTGATTTAGATGGGACGCTGCTTAATGACGAAAAACAAATAAGTGATAAAAATATTGAAATTTTAAATAAGCTTCATGACAGTAATGTTGAAATTGTCATTGCTACAGGCAGAAATTATTATATGGCCAAGGAGCTCATTTATAAAATAAAAAATGTTCAGCCTGTTATACTGGCAAATAACGGTGCTGTTGTAAGGCGCTCCGGAAATAATGAGCTTTTGGATTTCAATTACCTGGATGCGCTAGAATTTGAAAAAATATATGGGCATGGACTCAGATATGGTCTCAATCCGGTGCTTCATGTGGATGAATATTTTAATGGCTATGATTTGATTTATGAAAGAGATGATTACGAAGAAGCATACAAAGGATATATCAAAAAAGACTACGGCAGAGCAAGGTTGACAAAATTTATTCCAAGTGAAATAAAGAATATATTATCAGTGTGCTATTTTGATGAATACAGCAGGCTTTTTTCGTTTGTGGAAGAAATGAAAGTGGAAGGCAGCGATAAATACGGAATGGTATGCAGCAGAAACATCAGTGACAGAGCGCTGCTTGAATTTCTGCATCCCGACGGAAGCAAGTGGACAGCTCTCAAGAAATATGCGAAGAGCAAAAATGTAGCACCCGATGAAATAATAACCATGGGTGATGACAATAATGATATTGATATGCTTAAAAACTCAGGACTTGGCATAGCTATGAAAAACGGAACTAAGGAAACAGCGGAAGCTGCAATGAAGATATCAAGATATGACAATAATGATTCGGGTATTTATTATGAATTATTGGAAATATTTAGGTTTGTCTGAAAATATTTAGGCTTTGTACATATTTGCTCCTTACACAAATATAATGTAGTAATAATAGATTGGAGGAGTAATTATGAGAATTATAACTGCCATAGCGTCAATTCTTATTATCATAGGTGCACTGAACTGGGGATTGTACGGATTATCAAAAATTGATATAATTGAAAATTTCTTCGGAGGATGGAAAAACAAGACCGGCAGAATAATGTATATTTTAATCGGTATTGCCGGATTGTATGCGCTTCTTTACGTAATTTTTGCATGATGATTTTTGCCAAGACATGAACGCCGGATGAACCGGAGTTCATGTCTTTAACTTTGGAGAATTTTATTTGATTGATAAATTAAGAAAAATTGCTTATAATTTATATACTACAAAAGACAGGATGCCATATGAAATTATATAATGAATATTCTAACTATTTAAAAGAAAAGTACGGCGGCAAGGTATACAAGCTGCCGGTGAATATCCCGTGCACATGCCCAAACAGAGACGGTTCCATAGGATACGGCGGATGCACGTTTTGTGCAGAGGAGGGCGCGGGATTTGAAACGCTGGACAGCTGTATGAGCGTAAGAGAGCAAATTAAAACAAACATGGATTACATATCAAAAAAATACAAGGCTGAAAAGTTTATAGCCTATTTTCAGAACTATACTAACACATACGTAAAGCTTGAAAAATTCAAACAGTATATATTGGATGCGATAACGGAAAATATTGTTGAAATATCAATTTCAACAAGGCCTGACTGCATAGGGGATGAATACCTTGAATTTCTAAATGAAATCAGAAATGATTATGGCGTAAACATATCCATAGAGCTGGGCCTTCAGACTGTAAATTATCACACTTTGATTTCAATAAACAGAGGGCATACACTGGCAGAATTTATTGATGCAGTGCTTCGTATTAAGCGATACGGATTTGATATATGCACCCATGTTATATTGAATTTACCTGGGGATAATATACAGGATACCATGGAAACAGCCAAAATATTATCTATACTGAAGGTTGACCAGGTTAAGCTTCATTCTCTATATATAATGGAAAATACAAAAATGGGCATAATGTATAAAAATAATGAAATATCTATGATAGCGGAAGAGGAATATGTGGAGAGGGCAGTAACTTTCCTTGAATATCTGGACAGCAATATTGTGGTGCAGAGGCTTGTGGGCAGGGCTCCTAAGGAAGGCTCTCTGTTTGTGAACTGGGGCATGAGCTGGTGGAAAATCAAGGATGACATACTTGAAAAAATGGAGTCGGAAGGTAGGGTGCAGGGGTCTAAATCCATAGAAAAGCGAACATTGTCATAGATAGAAAAATATGAATAAAAGTTATAATTTAAAAAAATAAGTAGTGCGGACATGTTTTGTATGTGGTATAATAAATTTAATTAACTTTTATTAAAAAACTATAGGAGTGTGATTATTATGGTTCAAATAGTTTGTGGTCATAACGGTACTGGTAAAACAAGAAAGATGATCGACATGGCAAACAAAGAGATCGATAACATACAAGGAAAGATGGTTTTCCTAGAAGCCAATAACAGGCATATATTTAACCTCGATTTCAGAATCAGGTATATAAACACAAAAGAGTTTGGACTAACGAATGCAGAACAGTTTCAAGGCTTTGTATGCGGAGTGATAGCAACAGATTACGATGTTGAGCTGGTATATATAGACGGCTTGTACAAAATAGCACAGTCTGGCATGGATAACATTGAACCAATAGTAGAAAGACTCGATTATTTGTCTGAAAAATTTGATGTTAGTTTTATAATGAGCGTTAATCAGGACGTTGAAGATATTCCGGAAGGATTGAGAAATAGAATAATAGAAGAGGCAGCGATGCTTTAATAAATATGCCACCCGAAAGGGTGGCTGTCTTTTTGCTTTCTTTTGACTCTTTATCAACACTTGATAAAAACCGCATTTTCTGTTAA
>DNNV01000401.1 GCA_003497505.1 Clostridiales bacterium
AAATAAAATAGATAAGCTGGTTGTACTGCTGATTTGCTTTTCATTGCTGATGGGTATTTTCACAGTATATCAGAGGATGGGAATTGAAAAGCAGTATAAGACGGCAGAAATAATACTTGATTACAGCGAAATGAAGAAATTAGCAAACAGCTCTGAAAATGACCTGGATTTCTGGTTCAGGGAATTCAAGGAATACGGTGCCCAGTCTGTGTCGATACCGGAGGAGACGATAAAGCTCTTGATAGAAGCAGGCAAGCCTCTTAGGGCTGAGATTGTTTCCGAGATGATTAAAAATTATAAATGGCAGGAAAATTACGACGGTAAAATAGTGTCCATGATACAGAGCAATGAAATCGGAGGAAATGATGTAATTGTAAGTACGGAAGACAAGTCTCTTCATGATTATCTGATTTCAGGGCTTGAGGAAAGATACGATAAAGAATTTTTCCGTGCGGAAGTATTGGACGGTGTTTATTACATAGTTCTGAAGGGTACAAATGATGATATATATTACGGAGAAGTAAACAGGGTAATCAACCTTCAGGGAAAAGGCGTGTACGAAGTAAAGAAGGTCGCAGATTCAAGGCTTTTGAATATAGGTATAGGTTATGACGATGAAAAAATAAATCTTGTAAAAAATTCAGGACTGGATGTTATACTGAGACCTATCAACTTCCCTACGTACAACGAAAAGCTCACAGATGTTTATAGAGCTGCCAACGAGAGATACGGACTCAAGCCGAGAATATACATTCTTGGTGGCAAGGAGGTTCTTGGATATCCGGGCAATGAAGATAAGCTTCTGAAATATGTTGAGGAAGAGAACATTGCGGTGGGACTCATTGAGAGCTCAACTCAAAGAGAGCATCTGGAGGGGGATGGGCTGACTAAGCTTGTGGAAGACTCAGGCTATAGTGCTATGAGAATATTTACAATGTGGGATTACATAAGGCAGAGAAATAAGTTCTACAATTACCCGGGTGCTGAAGAAATCGAAAATACAATGTTCAGAGCTATCACAGAGCGTAACATAAGAGCCATCTACTTTAAACCGTTTTTTGAAGAGGAAAAAAGCACGAAGTTTTTAACTGATGCTGCAGAATATGAAAGAACATTCAGCAGTCTGAAGGGAAGGCTTGAGGAGCACGGTATAAAGCTGGGAAGAGCTGAGGCGATCAAGGAATTCCATATAGGCTCAAAGAGGCTTGGAATTTTGGCTTTCGGTATAACACTTGCTGCAGTGCTTCTGTTTATTAAAATGTTCAACATTAAGGATAAAAGAGCAAACTATCTTTATCTGGGCGCAATACCTGCCGCTCTGGTTCCGCTTGTGGCGAGGGGAGTGGCGGAAAAAGGATTTGCCTTTGGAGCAGCCGTAGTATTTTCAGGACTTGGAATATATTTCTTCATGTCACAGATTAAAAAGATATACGAATCCTCCGAAAAATGTTCTAATTTGAAGGTAATGTCTTATTCGACAGTGATTTTGACCGTTTCTCTGGCAATTTCTGTGGCAGGAGCTATGTTCCTTGATGCAGCTCTTGCTGATGTGAAATACTTCCTTGAGATGGACATTTTCAGAGGAGTAAAGTTCGCTCAGATTCTGCCATTTGGAATATTTGCGATTATGTTTTTAATATACTTTATGAACAATGAAGGAGATGGTTCTGTTAAAAGTGTTGTGAAAACAACGATTAAAATATTGAATCATGAAATAAAGATATATTATGCCATAATTGCAGTTATAGCTGCCGGGGTGGCATATGTGTATATTTCAAGAACAGGTCATGAGACAAACATTCAGCCTTCAACCATAGAGATGATTACAAGAAACTTCATGGAATATGTGCTGCTTGCAAGACCCAGGACGAAGGAGTTCCTCATTGCATTCCCGGCAATGTTTGCAGCAGTATATGCCGCCGGTAAAAAATCCGAGTTTTTTACGGGTATGTTCATGCTTTTAGCTGCAATGGGAACATCTTCTGTGATTAATACATTTTCACATATAAGGACACCCATATATCTGTCACTGGCAAGGACTGTGATTGCTCTCGGATTTGGTATTGCAATAGGCTGCGTATTAGTGATTATAATAGATTTATTATATAAAATATACGGGAGAGTACAGGAGAAGCTGAAGTGAAAAAAATATTGTTGGCGGGATATTACGGATTTGGAAACTTAGGTGACGAAGCAATATTGGAAATGGCTATAAATCAAATTCTGGAAATCACGGATAGAAAAAATATCACTGTTTTATCGGGAAATAAGGAAGCTACAAAAAATAAATACGATGTTAATACCATTGACAGATATAATGTATTTTCTATTTTTTACAGGCTGGTGAAGTCAGATGCCATTGTATTTGGAGGCGGCAGCCTGCTTCAGGATATAACAAGCAAACGAAGCATCTACTACTATCTGTTTTTAATAAGGATAGCTAAAATTACGGGGAACAAGATAATTATGCTGAGTCAGGGCATAGGGCCTATCGTGAATAAAAACAGCAAGAGAGCTGTTGAGAGAACATTGGGCAGGGTAGACTATATTACGGTGAGAGATAAGCATTCCAAGGAATTTCTTGAAGGAATAGGTATGG